>NZ_JBIVAX010000014.1:35672-183642 GCF_044745805.1 Kitasatospora sp. NPDC086801 | reverse complement strand
GGGGGGGGGGGGGGGCGGGGGGGGCGCGGCGGGCGCCCCGGGGGGGGGCCCGCGCGCCGGGGGGGGGGGGGGGCGGGGGGGGGGGGCGGGGGGCCCCCCCCCCCCGCCCCCCCCCCCCCCCCCGCCCCGTAGTACCGGTACTGCTACCGGACTAGATGCACCACGGACGGGTGCAGGACCCCTCACAGGAGATGCTGAACGCGGACTCCTCCTGCTCGCCGAGCTCGGCCGAGACCAGGTCCTGCACGTCGAGGTCGAACAGCTCCAGCATGTTGTCGGCCATGAGGGCCTCCCTTCGTCAGTGCCGCGGCTGACCCGCGGCGAACTGCAGCGGACGTTAGGCACTCCTGTAGGGGCCCAGCAATGGTTCTGCACGGATGAATGGATTAACTCAGCCAAAAATCGAAACAGTTCGATCAATGGTGGACAGTTTTCGATCGCCGAGGTAGACACGACCCGACCCGCCGTCAGGAGTGCGAGCCGCGTGACGGCATCGGCACGGGGCGTGAAGCACAAGGCACGAGGCACGAGGAGCACAGTGGTCGAGACGCACGGAGCGCCGCAGGACGGACTCTTCACCGCGACCGGCCCGGTCCTGCTGCGGACACCCGCGCTGCCGCGCTCGCGCCGTCACGCCGCCCCGGCCGACCCCGCGCACCCCGCGTCGGGGCCCGCCGACGCCGCGCTCCTGGCACACCTCGCCGAGGCCGCCGCCGACCCGGCCCTGCGCGAGGCGATCGAGCTCTCCAGCCCCTCCCTCGCCGACCTGCTCGACCAGGTCGCCGCAGGCACCGTGCCCCGCCCCGCCGCGCTGCGCCGGGCGGCCGAGGCGGTCAGCCGCTACCGGCTGCGGATGGCCACCCGGCCGACCCCGTTCGGGCTGATGGCCGCGGTGGTGCCGGCGCGCTTCGGCGCGGCGGCCAAGGTCCGCTGGGGCGGGGCCGACCGCCGCGCCCTACGGCCCGACCTGGGCTGGCTGCTCCCGCTGCTCGACCGGCTGCGGACCGACCCGGCGGTGCTGCCCGGCCTGCGGCTGGCCGTGGACCAGCAGGCCCGGCTGCGCGGTGGCCGCCTGGTGCTGCCGTATCTGCCCGAGCGTCGGCCCGGTGCCGGTACCGGGGCGGAGCCGGTCGCCGAGCGGACCGTGCGGGCCACCGCCGTGGTCCGGGCCGCGATCCGGACCGCCGCCGAGCCGGTCCGGTACCCCGACCTGCTCGCCGCGCTGACCGCCGACTTCCCCACGGCCCCGGCCGAGGCGGTCGCGGCCCTGGTCCGCTCGCTGGTCGGACAGGGTTTCCTGCTCACCGACCTGACGCCCCCGCCGGACAGCACCGACCTGCTCGGCCATGTGCTCGACCGGATACCCGCCGACCACCCGGTGCACGCCGAACTGACGGCCGTCCGCACCGCGTCGGCGCAGGCGGCCGCCCTGCCCCGCGGACAGGCCACCGACCTGCTGCGCGAGCTCCGGGCCCGGATGACCCGGCTCGCCCCGACCGACCGCCCGCTCCACGCGGACCTCGCCCTGGACGTCGACGTGGTCCTGCCGGACCAGGTCCGCACCGAGCTGGAGCAGACCGCCGCGCTGCTCTGGCGCCTGTCACCGTCGGCTCCCGCACCCGAGCATCTGCGCGCCTACCACGCGGAGTTCATCGAGCGGTACGGCACCGACAGCCCCGTCCCGCTGACCGAACTGCTCGACCCCGACACCGGCATGGGGCCGCCGGCCGGCTACCGGCGCCCGGCCGGCCCCCGCGGCTCGGCCAACCCCCAGCCCTCCCGCGCCCGCTCCGACGCCGACGCGGCCCGTGACCGGTTGCTGGCCGAGCTGGCAGCGGGCGCCCTCGCCGACCGGGGACCGGACGGCACGCTGCCCGAAGTGCTCCTGGACGACGACCTGCTGGCCCGACTGACCCCGCCGCGCGACGAGGCGGGCGGCGCCGCCGACACCCCGCCCGCCTCCCTGGAGCTGTACGCCGAACTGGCGGCGGACTCCCTGGAGGCGCTGGACGCCGGGGACTTCCGGCTCGTGCTCTCCCCCGTCGCCGGCAGCGACCGCGCCGGAGCCACCTTCGGCCGCTTCGCCACCCTGCTCGCGGGCACCGGCGCGGGCACCGGCGCGGGCACCGACCCGGATGCCCACCCGGGCCGGCCGGCGGGTGACCCCGCAGTGGCCGGCGGGGCGCTGCTGGCCGAGGCCGCCGGGTCGGCGCGGTCCACCGGATCCGGCGCAGACGGCGACGGCGACGGCGGCACAGACGGCGCACTCGAAGCGCACCTGGAGTTCACCCCGTACCGCCCGCGCCACGCCAACATCGCCCTGACCCCGCGCTGGCTCGACCACCGGGTGGTGGTCAGCGCCTTCGCCGACCCGGGCGGCCCGTCCGTACTGCCGCTGGACGACCTGGTCGTCCTGGCCGACCCCGAGCGGCTCGCGGTGTACTCCCGCCGCCTCGGCCGGGAGGTCCGCGCCGCCACCCATCACGCGCTCAACCTGCGCAGCGGTGCGCCGAACGCGGCCCGCT
Organism: Kitasatospora sp. NPDC086801; assembly: GCF_044745805.1. Classification (NCBI taxonomy): domain Bacteria; kingdom Bacillati; phylum Actinomycetota; class Actinomycetes; order Kitasatosporales; family Streptomycetaceae; genus Kitasatospora; species Kitasatospora sp. NPDC086801. Next base: position 181,117 of record NZ_JBIVAX010000014.1, on the reverse strand, counting down.
TCCTCCAGGAGGTGACGCTGACCGGGCAACGGCCCTGGCAGCCCTGGGACTGGGGGGCGGCGAACAGCGCGCCCGTACTGCCGCGGGTCCGCCGGGGCCGGGTGGTGTTGGCCCCGGCCACCTGGCGGCTGACCGCGCCCGTCCCGGCGGCCGCTGCCCCGTTCGAGCAGTGGGACGAGGGCCTGGCCCGCTGGCGCCGGCGGTGGGGAGTGCCGGCCGCCGTCCGCCTGGTCAGCGGCGACCAGCGGATCAGCCTGGACCTCGACCTCCCGTGGCACCGGCGGCTGTTGCACAGCCAGGCCCGGTCCGCCGAACCCACCGTGCTCCAGGAGGAACCCGCCCCGGCCGGCGACGGCGGCTGGCTGTGCGGACCGGATGGTGCGCGGACCGCCGAGCTGGTGGTCCCGCTGCGCCGCACCGGGGTCGGGCCGACGGCGGCCGGACGGCGCCGCCCGCTGCCCGCCCGGCGCGAACGGACGGTCGAACTCCCCGGCGGATCCTGGCTGTTCGCCCGGCTGGCGGCCACCGAGGCCCGCCAGGAGGAGATCCTGGTCGAGCACCTGCCCCGGCTGCTCGACGCCCTGCCCGCCGACGTGGACCGTTGGTTCTTCGTCCGTTACCAGGACTCGGCACCGCACCTGCGGCTGCGCTTCCACGGTGCACCGCCGGTCCTCGCCGCCGAGTTGCTGCCCACGGTGCACGACTGGGTACGGGAGTTGCGCCGGGCCGGGCTCGCCGCCGACCTGCGCCTGGAGGGCTACGCGCCGGAGACCGACCGCTACGGCGGCGCCGAGGTGCTGGCCGACGCCGAACGGGTCTTCCACGCCGACAGCCTCGTCACGCTGGCGGCGCTGCGGCTGGCCCGGGCGGAGCGCGCGCTCTCCCGGGACCTGCTCGCCGCCGTGAACATCGCCGGCACCGCGCAGGCCTTCCTGGCCGGTCGGGCGGGGCGGTCGGCGGGAGGCCGCGGCCCTGACGGCGGGCCCGAGGATCGCGCGGACCTCCCCATCGCCCGGCAGGCCGTCCCGCCGGCCGTCCCCGGCGTGCCCTCGGTCGGGGCCTGGCTGGCCGGGGTGTATCCGAAGTCGGAGCGCCACCACCAGGCGTTCCGGGCCCAGCGTGCGGCCGCGCTGCGGGCGATCGGCCCCGACGGGCCGACCGTCCCGGCGGGCGGCCTGCTGCCCGCCGACTCCGCGCTGACCGACGCCTGGCAGCAGCGGGCGGCCGCACTCGCGCGGTACGCGGCCCGGGTGGAGCCCTCCTCGGCCGACCCGGTGCTGGCCTCACTGCTGCACATGGCCCACAACCGGCTGATCGGGATCGACCGCGAGGCCGAGCGCCGGGCCTACGCACTGGCCAGGGGCGCCGTCGAGGCCCACCGGGCCCGCCGGTCCGGCCCGCAGGAGGGGCGATGAACACGACGGATCCGATCCGCGCGGTGGCCGAGTCGCTCAGCAGGCCCGGTGCGCTCGAGGAACCGGCCGCCGAGGGCGGCGGCGCGTCCGCCACGACACCACCGGCCGCGCCGCCCGCAGCGGCGCACACGCTCGGGGCCGGCCGCAGCGGCGCCGCGCTCGCGCTCGCCGTGCTGGCCGACCGCGAGGACGACCCCGCGCTGCGCCGCGCCGCGCACGGGCATCTCGCGGCCGCCGTGAAGTCCCCCGGGGCGATGCGGGGCGGCGGACTCTTCTCCGGTGCCGCCGCGATCGCCTTCGCCGCCCGCACCATGGCGCGGCGCCCCGGCGAGTACCGCACGCTGCTCGACGGGCTGGCGCCCCGGGTGCGGCAGGCCGCGGCCGGGCGCGTCGCCGATCTGCGCGCCGACCTGGCCGCCGGCGCGGGCCTGCGCGCGCACACCTTCGACACCGTCTCGGGCGCGGCGGGCCTGGGCCGGCTGCTGCTCGCACTGGAGCCGGACGGCCCGGTGCTGGCCGACCTGCTCGCCGCGCTGGTCGCACTCGCCGAGCCGACCGGCGGCGTGCTGCCGCGCTGGTGGACCGCCGGTGGACCGGGGCTGCCCGGCGCGGCTCCCGGGTTCCCCCGGGGGCATCTCAACCTGGGCCTGGCCCACGGGGTTCCGGGCCCGCTCGCCCTCCTGGCGCTGGCCCGGCTGCGCGGCGTGCACGTGCCCGGTCAGGACGAGGCGATCGAGGCACTGGCGAGCTGGCTCGCCGCCCGGCGGGTCCCCGGCCCGGTCGCCCCGGTCGGGTCCGCCCCGACCGACCCGGCCTCCACCGACCCGGCCTCCACCGAGCTGGACCCCACCGAGCCGGACCCCACCGGACGCGGCGCCGCAGGGGGTCGGCCCGGCGTGGGCGGTTCCTGGCCGATGACCCTGCGCGTCGAGGACGAGGAGGCCGGTCGGCTGCCGGCCGACCAGCCGACGCGGGCGGCCTGGTGCTACGGAACCCCCGGTGCGGCCCGCGCGCTCTTCCTGGCGGGCGCGGCCCGCGGCCGCTCCGACTGGCGGACCACCGCCGTCGCGGCGCTGACCGACACACTGCGCGACCCCGCCGGCTGGAACCTCCAGGGCCCCGGGCTCTGCCACGGCACCGGCGGCCTGCTGCGGATCGCCCAGCGGATGGCCGAGGAGTCCGGCTCCGCCGAACTGGCCGCCCACCTCCCCGCGCTCGCCGCCACCGTCGCGGGCCAGCTCGACACGGCACTCGGCGCCGGCGACCCGCCCGGCCTCCTGGAGGGGACGGCCGGTGCGGCCCTCGCCCTGCACGCCCACGCCTGCGCCCCCGCCCGGACCGCTGCGCAGGCGTCCTCGGCGGGCACCGGCGACGCCGCCGAGGAGTGGGACGCCTTCCTGCTGATCCGCTGATCCGCTGATCAGGAGGAAGCTGTCCCACTCCTCCGCTTGTCAGGTCATCGGGCGGCCTGACCCCGCCTCCGTCAGCGGGCGGCCCGCCTACTCCACCGTCACGCTCTTCGCCAGGTTGCGCGGCTTGTCGACGTCGCGCTTGAGGGCCACGGCGGCGTGGTAGGCGAGGAGTTGGAGCGGGATGTTGAGCAGCAGGGGGTCGAGTTCCGGCTCGCTCTTGGGGACGAGGACGCAGTGGTCGGCGAGCTTGTCCTCGGGGCGGCGGTGGCCGATCGCGATGACGCGGCCGGAGCGGGCCTTGATCTCACCGAGGGTGGTGAGGTTCTTGTCGAGCAGTTCGTCGTCCGGGACCAGCGCGACGGTGGGCAGTTCGGGGCTGATCAGCGCCAGCGGACCGTGCTTCAGCTCGCTCGCCGGGTAGGCCTCGGCGTGCACGTAGGAGATCTCCTTGAGCTTCTGCGCGCCCTCCCGGGCGACCGGGTAGCCGCGGACCCGGCCGATGAACATCATGCCCTCCGATCCGGCGTACTCGGCGGCGAGTTCGGCGATCGCCTCGGTCTGCGCGAGCACCTCGCGGATCTGGTCCGGCAGCGCCTTCAGGGCCGCGACGATCCGGCGGCCGTCGGCCGGCGAGAGGTCGTGGATGCGGCCGAAGTGCAGGGCGAGCAGCGCGAAGGCGACCACGGTGGAGGTGAAGGCCTTGGTGGAGGCGACCGAGATCTCCGGCCCGGCGTGCAGGTAGATGCCGCCGTCGCACTCGCGGGCGATGGCGCTGCCCACGGTGTTGACGACGCCGAGCACCCGGCCGCCCTTGCGCTTGATCTCCTGGACGGCGGCCAGCGTGTCGTAGGTCTCGCCGGACTGGCTGACCGCGATGTAGAGCGTGTCCGCCTCGATCACCGGGTTGCGGTAGCGGAACTCGGAGGCGGGCTCGCTGTGCGCGGGGATGCGGGAGAGCTCCTCGATCAGCTGGGCGCCCATCTCGCCGGCGTAGTAGGCGGATCCGCAGCCGAGGATCTTCACCCGGCGGATCTCGCGCAGCTCCCGGGCGTCCAGGTTGAGGCCGCCGAGGTGCGCGGTGGCGAAGCGCTCGTCGAGCCGGCCGCTGAGCGTGCGCTCGACCGAGCCGGGCTGCTCGTGGATCTCCTTGAGCAGGAAGTGCTCGTAGCCGCCGGTGTCGTAGGAGTCGATCTCCCAGTCCACGGTGGACGGCTGGTGGTGGGTGGTGCGGGCGTCGGTGGTGAAGGTGCGGAAGCCGTCGGCGCGGACGGTGGCCAGCTCGCCGTCCTCCAGGTGGACGACCTGGCGGGTGTAGCGGACGAGGGCGGACACGTCGGAGGCGACGAACATCTCCTTCTCACCGAGGCCGAGCACTATCGGGCTGCCGTTGCGGGCGGCCACGATCCGGTCCGGCTGCTCGGCGTCGAGCACCGCGATACCGTAGGTGCCGACCACCCGGCCGAGGGCGGCGCGCACCGCGTCCTCCAGCTCGACGCCCTCGCCGACGTGCGCGGCGATCAGGTGGGAGAGCACCTCGGTGTCGGTATCGGAGCGGAACACGGCGCCGTCGGCGGTGAGCTTGGCGCGCAGTTCGTCGGCGTTCTCGATGATGCCGTTGTGGACGACGGCGATCCGCTCGGCGCCGTCCAGGTGCGGGTGGGCGTTGGCGTCACTGGGGACGCCGTGGGTCGCCCAGCGGGTGTGGCCGATGCCGGTGCCGCCCTTGAACCGGGCCGGGACGGCGGCGGCCAGGTCGGCGACCCGCCCCTTGACCTTGCGGAGCTTGAGCCCGCCGGTGCGCCCGGTGACGGCCACACCGGCCGAGTCGTAGCCGCGGTACTCCAGCCGGGCCAGGCCCTCCAGCAGGAAGGGGGTCGCGTCCTTGGGGCCGATGTAGGCCACGATTCCGCACATGCGTGGTCTCCTCTTCGTGAATGCCGTGAATGCCGTGAGTGCGTCGGTGCCGTGAATGCCGTGGATCCGTGGATCCGTGAATGCCGCGCGTGCCCGGGGGCTGCCGTGCCCCCCCGCCCCGGACACCCGCCGCGGCAGCGCTCAGCCGTAGACGATCCGGCGCAGCTGGCGCGCCGAGAGCTCGGGTGCCGCGACGCGGCGGGCGGGGAGTTCCTCGGCGAGCCGGGCGAAGATCCGTTCGTTGGTCAGTCCGCGTGCCTGGAGCTCGCCGTGGCGGCGGCGGACGTACTCCTCGGTGCTCTCGGAGAAGTACGCGAGCACCTCCGCCACGACCCGCGCCGCCTCCCGGGGCCCGAGCGGGCTGGTCCGGGTGAGGTGGGCGAGGAGGTCGTCGTGAGGGTGGGGTGAGCTCGGCACGAGTGAGGAGCCTAGGCCGCACCGCCCAGCGGGGCCAAGAATCCTGCCCGAATTCGGGCAGACTTTATGACTTTCAGCTCAAACAACCAGCCACATCGCCCTCCCCAGCCCCTCCCGACTCGTTCTCGGCTCCTTCCCGACGCGCTCTTGTAGCCACACCCCTCCGACACGTAGCGTCATTTTCCGCATACGTAGCGGAAGACCGGAGGCTTGCTGATGTGCGGGATCACCGGATGGGTCGCCTTCAACCGTGACCTCACCGCCGAACGGGCCGTCCTCGACGCGATGACGGCCACCCAGATCTGCCGCGGCCCGGACGCCGGCGGCGTCCACCTGGAACGACACGCCGCCCTCGGCCACCGCCGCCTCGCGGTGATCGACCTGGAGGGCGGCGTCCAGCCGATGACCGTCGAGCACGACGGCCGGCTGCTGGCCGCGCTCACCTACAGCGGCGAGGTCTACAACCACCGCGAGCTGCGCGCGGAACTGGAGGCGGCCGGACACCGCTTCCGCACCCGCAGCGACACCGAGGTCGTGCTGCACGCCTACCTGGAGTGGGGCGAGGGCTTCGCCGAACGCCTCAACGGCATGTTCGCCTTCGCGATCTGGGACGCCCGCAGCGAGGAACTGCTGCTGGTCCGCGACCGGATGGGCGTCAAGCCGCTGCACTACCACCTCACCCCCGACGGCGTGATCTTCGGCTCCGAGGTGAAGGCCCTCCTGGCCCACCCCGCGGTCCGCCCGGTGGTCGACCTGGACGGGCTGCGCGAACTGCTCGCCTTCACCCGCACCCCGGGCATCACCCCCTACCGGGGCATCGTCGAGGTCCGGCCCGGGCACGTCGTCCGGGTCCGCCGCGAGGGCGTGTCGGTGCGCCGCTACTGGGCGCTGGAGGCTCGCGAGCACACCGACACCCTGGAAGCCACCGTCGCCACCGTCCGGGCCCTGCTGGACGACATCGTCCACCGCCAGCTCGATTCGGACGTCCCGCTCTGCTCGCTGCTCTCCGGCGGCCTGGACTCCAGCGCCGTCACCGCCCTCGCCGCCCGGGTCCTGCACGACCAGGGCGCCGGCCCGGTGCGCTCCTTCTCCGTCGACTTCGCCGGCCAGAGCGAGAACTTCCACGCCAGCGAGATCCGGCCGACCCTGGACGGCCCGTACGCCCGGATGCTCGCCGAGCACGTCGGCGCCGACCACAACGTGATCGAGCTGGACGCCGCCGCGCTCACCGACCTCGCCCAGCGGGACGCCGTCCTGCGCGCCCGCGACCTGCCCGGCGGCTTCGGCGACATGGACATCTCGCTGCTGCTGCTCTTCCAGGGCGTGCGCCGCCAGTCCACCGTCGCCCTGTCGGGCGAGTCCGCGGACGAGCTGTTCGGCGGCTACCGCTGGTTCCACGACCCGAGGGCGGTCGCCGCCGACGACTTCCCCTGGGCGGTTTCGCTGGGCGGCCTCGGCGGCCAGGGCACCGGCCCGCGCGAACAGCTGCTCGATGCCGACCTGCTCCGCAGGCTCGACCTGGACGGCTACCGGCGGGCCCGCTACCACGAGGCGCTCGCCGAAGTCCCGCACCTGCCGGACGCCGACCCGCTGGAACGGCGGATGCGCGAGATCTCGTACCTCCACCTGACCCGCTTCGTCTGCATCCTGCTCGACCGCAAGGACCGGATGAGCATGGCCAACGGCCTGGAGGTCCGGGTGCCGTTCTGCGACCACCGGCTGGTCCAGTACGTCTTCAACACGCCGTGGGCGATGAAGCACTTCGACGGCCGGGAGAAGAGCCTGCTGCGCGCCGCCGTCCGGGACGTGCTGCCGGACGCCGTCGCCGACCGGGTGAAGAGCCCGTACCCGGTCACCGAGGACCCGCACTACCCGGAGCTGCTGCGGGCCGAGCTCGCCCAGCTCGTCGCCGAGCAGAAGTCCCCGGCGCTCGCCCTGCTCGACCGGCGGCGCCTCGCCGACGCCCTCGACCCGGGCACCGACCCGCAGTCCGTCCGGCTGTCCGTCGACCTCGCGCTCGAACTGCACACCTGGTTGACGGACTACCAGGTGACGCTGGACATCTGACGGTTGCCGCCCCGGACGGCGCGGCGGCTGCGGTGGCGGGCCGCTGCGCCGTCCGGGTGATATTCCGGTGATCATCCGGAACCAACCCGCCGCGCCGGGGCGTCGGACCGTGCGATAGCGTCGCCGACACCTCCCGAATGGCGGGCGAAAACGCGGATTCCCGCCGGCCTGCCGTCAGGATGGGAGCGAACCGTCCACCTCGATCCGCCGGGGGATCACCTCATGCAACCGCGGGTATTCGCGATTCTCACCGCCCTGCTCCTGGGCGTCCTGGGCCTCGGGTCGGTGGCCGTCACCGACTGGTCGCCCGCGACCGCCACCGCGGCGACGACCCCGGCCACCGCCGAGAGCGCCGGCCCCGCGCCCGGCGTCGCGCCGGCGGCCGCGAGCGCCACCCCGACCGGCGACCCGGCGGTGTGGACCCGCTCGACGCTGCGCAACAAGCTGATGGCCGAGATGGACGCCACCGACCCCGGCGTCGCGCTCGCCGACCTCGACCGGATCACCAAGGAGAAGCCGTACACCGTGCGCTTCTGCCACCCGATCGCGCACGAGCTCGGCCACGCGTCGGTCAAGCGCTTCAACGCCGACTTCCAGAAGGTCATCTCCTTCCCGCACGAGACCTGCGCGGCCGGCTACCTGCACGGCGCGGTCGAGGAGATGCTCAACGCCTCCACCCAGCCCGAGGTGGACCTGCTCAAGCTCTGCGCGCCCCAGAACACCGGCCCGTGCATCCACGGCGTCGGCCACGGCACCATGTTCGTCGCCAAGCAGGACGTCCCCAAGGCGCGCGAGCTGTGCAGCAAGTTCCCCAGCGACCAGAACAAGATCCGCTGCTCCGAAGGGCTGTTCATGCAGCTCTTCGGCCCGGACGAGGAGGACGAGAAGGCCAAGGCGAACCTGCCCGCCGACAAGCTCGCCCAGGACCCGCTGTACCCGTGCAAGGACCAGCCGGGCCTGTTCCAGTCCGCGTGCTTCTTCTACGCCCCGACCTTCTACCTCTCCTCGCACGACTACCCGAACCACCCCGAGGTCTACGCCGACGCCCTCAAGTGGTGCCTCAACGGCAAGGCCAGCGGCGGGGCGACCGACTGCAGCCGCGGCGTCGGCTCGCGGACGATGAAGTACAACCTCGACCGCGAGGACTGGGCCGCCCAGCAGTGCGCCACCGCCGCCGACGGCTGGCAGCGCAAGGCCTGCGCCGAGGGCCTGGTCAGCTACTACACGGTCAACTACACCGACGACGGCGCGGCCGGCCGGCTCTGCGCCAAGATCACCGACAAGGAGATGCAGGGCTACTGCCGCTCCGCCAGCGGCCTGTCCAGCTCGCTCGACTGACCCCGCCGTCTCACCTGAAGGGCCCGCGCCGCACGGCGCGGGCCCTTTTCGTAGGATCGGCCGATCAGTCCACCGGGCCGAACGATCAGGCCGGACCGAACGATCAGGGTGCGCCGAGGACGCCGCGCCTCCCCCGCCCCCTGGAGAACCGCCATCATGACCACCGAGGACTTCCGCGCCGCCGCGCACACCGCCGCCGACCTCGTCTCCGACTACCTCGCCGAACTGCCCGGGCGCCCGGTCTGGCAGCCGATGGACGACACCGCCCGCCAGGCCCTGCTCGACGCCCCGCTGCCCGCCGACGGCCGCCCGCTCGCCGACCTCCTCACCGCCATCGGGCAGGACGTCCTCCCCCACCCGATGGGCAACGGCCACCCCCGCTTCTTCGGCTGGGTCAACTCCGCCCCCGCCCCCGCCGGAGTCCTCGCCACCCTCGCCGCCTCCGCCATGAACCCCAGCTCGGCCGGCGGCGACCACGCCGACGTCCACCTGGAACGCGCCGTGGTCCGCTGGATCGCCGAACTCGTCGGCTTCCCGCACCCGGCCGGCGGCGGCCTGCTCACCTCCGGCACCTCGATGGCCACCATCGTGTGCCTGGCCGCCGCCCGCAACCGCGCCGCCCGCCGGGCCGGACGGGACGTCCGTGAGGACGGCCTGGCCGGCCTGCCCCCGCTGGTCGGCTACGTCACCGGCGAGACCCACTCCTGCGTCCGCAAGGCCGCCGAACTCCTCGGCCTCGGCAGCCGGCACCTGCGCGCCGTCGCCACCGGGCCGGACGGACGCCTCGACCCCGCCGAACTGCGCGCCGCCGTCGAACGCGACCGGGCCGCCGGACTGCTGCCCTTCCTGGTCGTCGCCTCGGCCGGCACCGTCGGCACCGGCGCCGTCGACGACTTCGGCCCGATCGCCGACCTCTGCGCCGAACAGCGCCTGTGGCTGCACGTCGACGGCGCGTACGGGGCCTTCGGCCGGCTCGACCCGGCCATCGCCCACCGCTACGCCGGCCTGGAGCGCGCCGACTCCCTCGCCCTCGACCCGCACAAGTGGCTGGGCGTCCCCGTCGACTGCGGCTGCGCACTGGTGCGCGACACCGAGGAACTGCGCGGCACCTTCAGCCTCGTCCCCTCCTACCTGCGCGACGAGGCGGCCGGCGCGCTCGGCTGGTTCTCCGAGTACGGCACCGAGCAGACCCGCCCGTTCCGCGCGCTCAAGGTCTGGGCCACCATCGCCCACAAGGGCCGCGACGGCATCGCCCGGGACATCGCCCGCTGCACCGCCCTCGCCCGCCGCCTCGGCGAACTGATCGAGGCTGACGGGGAGTTGGAGCTGCTGGCCGAGGTGCAGATCTCCATCGTCGCGTTCCGCCACCGCACCCCCGGGCAGGACGAGGCCGCCGTCGACGCCCTCAACCGCGAACTCCCCGCCGCCGTCCAGCGGCGCGGCCGGGTCTTCGTCACCGGAGCCCGCCTCGACGACCGCGAGATGCTCCGGGCCTGCCTGCTCAACGCCACCACCACCGAGGCCGACCTGGAGCTCCTGCTCGCCGAGGTCAAGGCGGCGGCCGCGGAGCTGCAACCGTAACGCGGGCCCGAAGGCCTTAACCACCAGGTCACGGCGGGTTCGTGGACAGGAAACACCCGCCGGGCAGAGTGCTGTCATGGAGCAGACGGAGCACACGGAGCACCCGACCATGCAGCCGACGCCCACCCTCCCCCGGGCCCGACGGCGCGGCGCCGGCACCCACCGCTGGCGCCGCGACACCGTCGAACTCGCCGCCGTCTTCGTCTCGGTCACCGCGGCCGACCTGGTCGCCAAGATCGTCGTCCACGGCCCCGACGGCCCGGTGGTCCTCACCGCCGCCGCCCTCGCCCTCCTCGCCACCGCCCTCTTCCACACCTGGTGGTCCCAGCACCACCACCCCCACTCCCCCGCACCCCCGACCACCCTGTGGCGCGTCCGCACCGCCGCCCGCAGCACCCCCGACGGCCTGGCCCGCGTCCACACCGTCCTCGCCGACCAGCACGTCGCCATCCTGTCCCTCCAGCCCCACCCCCTCCCCGACACCACCGTCGACGAGCTCTACCTCCGCGCCCCCCACACCCTCACCCCCACCGACCTGACCACCCTCCTCACCACCACCGGCCACCCTCTCCTCGACACCCCCACCCGCATCGGTTAGGCCCTGTCCGGCGGATCTTGCCGGGCCCCGGGGGCACCTCCCGGCCGCCAGGCCGGGGGAGCGTCGCGCGCCCGGCCGGAGGCGGACGCGGCGGCGTCGGGGCGCGTGCCCGACCAGGCCCAGGCGGAGGAAGGAGGCGGCCCAGCGGCCGAAGGGCGAGGGGGCGTCGCCACGCAAGCCGGGCCTGAACGACCTCCCGGGGCCTGCCGCCGCCCGCCCTCCAGGGGCGAGGAGGCCGCGGCCCTCAGGAGTGCCGGCCTCGGGCCGCGGGGGCCGGGGTGAGGCGGTAGGAGGGGAGGCCCCGGCGGCGGATGAGGAACTCGGCGACTATGAGGTTGGGCAGCCAGCAGAGGAACGGCACGGCGGCGTAGGCGTTGTCGAAGAGGCGCTCGCCGTCGACGTGCCCCTGGGCGGTGAGCGTCTGGAGGAGGATGAGGACGCCGAGCCAGGACCGGAGGGTGACGGCGGCGTAGGTGAGGGCGAAGCTGCGGATCATCCAGGCGCGGTGGCTCGGCAGGTCGCGGTGGCGGACGGCACGGTAGCCGCGCCAGGTGGTCCAGGCCCAGAGCAGGGCGAGGCCGCCGAACCCGAAGAAGCCGTTGAAGGCGACCGAGTTGAAGAACGCCATGACGAACGCGGCCAGGGATCCCACGGCGACCCCGAAGACGTAGACGCGGCCGGTCCAGCGGTGGACCGCGGGGGAGCGTCGGCGCAGCGCCGTGGAGAACTGGAACGGGCCGACCAGCAGCGCGAGCGCAGCCGTCACGATGTGGACGTAGAAGGTGACTTGGACGGCCATCGGGCGCTCGGCGTAGGTGGCGGACAGGCCGCCCTTCGAAGCGGCGATGGGCAGGCTGGCCTGGGCGTAGGTCCCCACCGCGTACCCGACGATGGTGAGCGAGGTCAGCAGGACGACGGCCCAGCGGACGCGCCCGCCCCTGCTGGCCGGCGGGACGGGGGCGGGCGCGGTGTCGGCGGCGGTACTGGTCATCGGTGACCTCGATCGGCTGGAGGTGGGACGGCGTCACGTGCACGGTGCGGCGTCGCGCGGGCGGCCGGCGGTCCGCTCGCAGCGCCCACCACCCCGGAACGGGGGCCTACCACCGCGCTGTTCGAACCTCTGCCAGTCTGGCCGGGCCCGTGACCCCGGGCCATGGGGTAGCCCCCAGGGCCGGGAGGGGGTTACCCCTACGACCCGACACGACGTCAACCGGCCCCGCCCCCACGGCACGGGCACCGCCGCCGCCACCCCCGCCGCAACGGGGCCCCGGGGTTCGTTACGCAGCCGATGGGCGGCCGTGACACGACCGGCCGGGGATCGCGACACGGGCCTCCTAACGTCGCTGACGACGCACCGGCCACCCCGGCCGGGCGGCGTCCATGACGAAGGAGAACACCGTATGAGCAGGAGCCGTACCCACCGCTCCCCCGCCCGCCGCGTGCTGGCGGTCTGCGCACTGACCGGGGGCGCGCTGCTGACCGTCGTCACCGGCGGGCAGGCCTTCGCCGACGGGACCCCGGCTGCCACGCCCGCCGGGGGTGCCGCCGTGTCGGCCGCGCCGACCTCGACGCCCAGCCCGGCCAAGCCCTCCTCGGCCACCCCGGGGGCCCCCTCGGTCGTCGGCAAGGACGCCTCTTCCACGCCCACCGCGCAGCCCACCGCGCAGCCCGCCGCCGGTGGCGCCGGGGTCTCCAGTGACGGCAAGGCCCAGGTCAAGGAGGTGCCCAAGGGCGCGGCCCAGGCCGGCGACGGCTCCGGCGAGACCGACAGCAACGGCCTGATGCTGGCCGGTGGCGGGGCCGTCGCGGCCGTCGGCGCCGGTGCGCTGGGCTTCGCGATGCTGCGCCGCCGCTCCGGTGCGCGCGGCTGACACCGGCCCCGAGTCCGCCGGGCACCCCGGCGCCGTTTCCCCGCCCCTGACCGGGCGGGGAGGCGGCGCCGGGGGCCCGGTGGGCACCGGGGCCCCGCCGGACGGCGGGCAGCCCGAGGACACCCGCCACCGCCTCCCGCGCGGTCGCGGCCACCGGCGGCGCCGTGCCGCCGGCCCGGGCACGCTGCGCCGGACCGTGTTCGGTGCGGCGGGCCTGGCCTGCCTGGTGCTGGGCACCACCGTGGCGCTGTCCGGCCAGCAGACCCCGGTGGTACGGGTCGAGCCCTCGGTGCACGGCAGTACGGACAACCCGGCGGCCCCGCCCTCGGGAGGCCCCGGAACCACGGGGACCACCGGGAGCACCGGGAGTCCGGCCGGCACGCCGAAGCCCTTCGCCGCGTCGGCTCCGACCCGGCTGCTGGTCCCGGCCGCCGGGGTGGACGCCCCGGTGACCGACCTCGGGCTCAATCCCGACGGGACGGTCGAGGTGCCGGCCGCCGACCGGGCCGGCGAGGTCGGCTGGTACCGCAACGGGCCGACGCCCGGGGAGGCCGGCCCTGCCGTCCTCATCGGGCACTACGACACCGCGCACGGCCCGGCGGTCTTCCACGGCGTGCCGAAGCTGCGGCCGGGCGACCTGATCCAGGTGCGGCGCGCGGACGGCAGCACCGTGGACTTCAAGGTCCGCACGCTGCTCCAGGCCGCCAAGGACCGCTTCCCGACCGAAACGGTCTATGGTGACACCCCCGCGCCCGCGCTCAGGCTCATCACCTGCGGCGGGCGGATCGGTTCGGACGGGCACTGGACGGACAACATCATCGTCCTGGCGGACCTGGCCACTCCGGGCGGTGCGGCCGGCTGAGACCGGCTGAGACCGGCGCGGCATCCGGCAGTCGCGGCCGTTCGCCGGCCGAAACGGCTCGGGACGGCGGTTCGGGAACCACCGACCGCCGTCCACGCGTACCACCGAGACCGGTGCGGGGACGAACCGGCGCATCGCCGCAGACCAGGAGGACGAACACCGACCGTGGCAGCAGCATCCCCACCCCGCCGCCGGCCCGTCGCCGTGCCGGTGGCGGCCCTCGCCGCCCTGGCCGTCCTCGTGGCGCTAGCGGCCCTGGTCATCGGCCGCGCCACCCCCGGCGGGCTGCAGGACCACGGCGCCGCCCAGCCGGTGGCGCCGCCACTGGTGGCCCAGCCGCTCTGGCCCGGCGTGGCGGCCTCCCCGTCGCCGAGCCCGCCCGCCACCGGGGCCGGGACGGCCACGCAGGCGCCGCCGCAACCCGTCCCGGACGTCACCGTCCCCGGGCGCGACCTCAGGACGGTCGACGTCCGCACCGTCCTCGCCAAGGACCCCGCGGTGGGCCCGGAGGAGCGGCGGGCCCTGGACTCCTGCCCCGGCTGCGAGGTCCGCAGCCCCGAGTTCCGCGACCTCACCGGCGACGGGCGGGACGACCTGGTCGTCGCCGTCGCCACCCCGGGGCCCGTCGTCCTGCACGTCTACGCGCTGGCCGACGACCGGCTGCTGCCCATCCTCCGGGTCGAGGTGATGAAGGGGTTCAGCGCCTCGACCGTCGGATCCGACCTGTGGCTCTACGAGCCGACCGCCGCGTTCGTCCAGACCAGCAGCCACTACCAGTGGGACGGTGTCCGGCTCAGCCTGCTGGAGCGGAAGGTCGAGGACACCGGCCCGATCGCCGGCCCCGCCGCCGGAGCCGCGAACGGCAACGCGCTGACGCCCACCAGCACCCCCACCGCAGGCCCCGCCGTCTCCGCCGGCGGCCACGCCTCCGCAACCCCCCCACCGAAGCCCGCCGCGCCCGAGCCGAGCTCCGGCGTGGCAAGCTCCTCCCCGAAGGCGGCCGTCCCGGTCCCCGTCCGCCCGTCCTCGGCTCCCTCGGAAGCGAAGCCATGAACCCCGCAGCCGCGCCCGCCCACCCGCACATCCTGCTCGTCGAGGACGACGAGGTGATCCGGGAGGCCACCCGGATGGCCCTGGAGCGCTACGGCTTCCCGGTCACCACGGCCGCCGACGGCCTGGAGGGCCTGGAGGCCTTCCACGCCGTGCGCCCCGACCTGCTCCTGCTGGACGTCATGCTGCCGCTCCTCGACGGGGTCGGCCTCTGCCGCCGGATCCGGGAGGAGAGCCAGCTGCCGATCCTGATGATGTCGGCGCGCACCGACCCGGTCGACGTGGTGTCCGGCCTGGAGGCAGGGGCGGACGACTACGTCGTCAAGCCCTTCGAGAGCGCCGTGCTGGTCGCCCGGATCCGCACCGTGCTGCGCCGGGTCCGGGTGGTCCCGGCCGCCGAGCCCGCGCTGCCCGAGGAGCCCGCGGCCCCCACCGGGCCGGCCGGCCCCGCCGCCGACGGCCCCGCGGACCCGCCGTCCGCCACACCGTCCTCCTCCTCGGCCCCCGCGCCGTCCCCGGCGCTGCGCAGCTTCGACGGCATGCAGGTGGACACCGACAGCATGGAGGTGCGCGTCGACGGCGCCCTCGTCCCGCTCACCCCCACCGAGCTGCGGCTGCTGCTGGAGTTCACCGCCGCGCCCGGCATCGTGCTGGAGCGCTCCACCCTGCTGGAACGCGTCTGGGACTACGACTGGGGCGCCGACACCCGGGTGGTGGACGTCCACGTGCAGCGGCTGCGTGCCAAGATCGGCCCCGGCCGGATCGAGACCGTCCGCGGGTTCGGCTACAAGCTGCGGCGTCCGGCATGACCCTGCGCCGTCAGATCGCCACCGCCGTCGCCGCCATCGCCGTCCTGGTGGCGGTGGCCGTCGGCCTGCTGGTCCACCAGGCGATGATCCGTCAGCACGTGGACCAGGCCCGCGCCGCCGCGCTCGCCGCCCTCGGCTCGGCCGTGGACACCTACAAGCGCGGCGAGGTCACCGACCGGTTCACCCTGGACGACCCGGCGCTGCCCGCCGGGCTGCGCACGCTCGCGGCCGACGGCCGCGAGGGCTCGCTGCTCGCCGGCGGCCCGACCGGCGAGGCGATGTGGGCGGCCCGACCGGTTCAGACCGGGGTGCTCTCCGTCCGGGTGGACTTCACCCAGGACCGGCAGGCGATCGCCGACCTCGACCGGATCATCCTGATCACCGTCGTCGCCTCGGTCTTCACCACGGTCCTGGCCGGCGTGCTGGTCGCCGACCGGATCAGCCGCCGGCTGCGCACCGCGGCGACGGCCGCCCGGGGCATCGCCGCCGGCCGGACGGACGCCCGGATCGGCGAGCTCGTCGACGGAAAGGACGAGGTCGCCGACCTCGCCGCCGCCGTCGACCTGATGTCCCGCACCCTGCACCGCCGGCTGGAGGACGAGCAGCGCTTCACCGCGGACGTCGCCCACGAGCTGCGCACCCCGCTCACCGGCCTGGTCACCGCGGCCGAGCTGCTCCCGCCCGGCCGCCCCACCCAACTCGTCCAGAACCGGGTGCAGGCCCTGCGCTCGCTGGTCGAGGACCTGCTGGAGGTCTCCCGCCTCGACGCCGACGCCGAGGTCCCGGACTTCGCCCCCGTCCCGCTGGAGCGGGCGGTGCGCCGTACCGTCTCGCTCACCGGCCTGGAGGTCGACGTGGACGTGGCGGTGGCCGCCGACCGCCAGGTCCGCACCGACCTGCGCCGCCTCGACCGCATCCTCGGCAACCTGCTGCTCAACGCCCACCGGCACGGCACCGCGCCGGTCCTGCTGCACGTCGACGGCCACCGGATCACCGTCCGCGACCACGGCCCCGGCTACCCCGACGACCTCCTCGCCCGCGGCCCCCAGCGCTTCCGCACCAACGCCCCCGAACGCGGGCGCGGCCACGGCCTCGGCCTCACCATCGCCACCGGCCACGCCCGCGTCATCGGCGCCGACCTCACCTTCGCCAACCACCCCGACGGCGGCGCCCTCGCCACCCTCACCCTCCCCGACGACCCGTCCCACCGCTGACCCCGCGGCGCCCTCCCCCGCCTCCTCCGCCCTCCTCCGCCCCCGGGTTTCGACGGACGGTCGCCGAGCCCGGGTCGGACGGGGGCGTTCGGTTCGGGTGCCGAGGGACGGAGGTGGGCGGCGCGATGGATCGTCGGGGTCTCGGTGTCGCTGCGGCGGCCGGGGCCTGGGCCCCCCCGGGTGGCCCCGGCCCGCCGGGCCGCTCAGCCGTCGCTCAGCTGTCGGTCAGCCGTCGCTCGGCTGGACGACACACGCCGCGTTCGCGAGCATAGATCCGAAGCCGCCGAGCAGCGTGGAGACGACGCTCTTGCAGGCGGCGGCCTCCTGCGGCGTCTTGGGCCCGTCGGCGGCGGCGGCCGGCTGGGCGAGGGCGAGCGGTGCGGCGAGCAGCAGCGCGCAGCACGCCACGCCCAGTGCGGACTTCTTGACGGGAGACGGCCGGAACGACATGTGAGCCCCTTCGGAGGAGGTGGGATCGGCGGAAAGCCGAGCCATCACTATCCGAAGAGGCCCGCCCGTCCACGGATCCTGCGCCATCCGTGAGCGTGTCCGGATCAACGGTCGTCCGTCGCCATCACCGGTCGTCCGCCGCCATCACCGGTCGTCCGTCGCCGTCCCGGCCGGTGCGGGAGCGTCCCAGCCAGTGCGGGGCCGTCCCGGCCGGTGCGGGGGCCTCCCGGTCACGCCCCGGAACCCGGTCGGGCCCCCGGGCCGTGGTCACGCTCCGGAGCCGTCCAGGTCACTCGTGCGTTCACGATCACGTAACCGGCCGGAAGCGCGGCGTCGGTAGCGTCGGCTGCATGACGGCATCACGCACTCGCCCCGAACGGCTCTGGCACCGGCCTTTCCGCAGGTCCGACCGCCGGTGCGCGGCGCCCGAGGGCCAGGCCGCCCGGCTGCCCGCACTCACCGGGGGCCCGTTCCGGCCCGCCCGTCCGCACCCCCCGGTCGACCGGCCGCGGGCCGTGGCGGTACCGGGCTGGGAGACGCCGTCCCGGCTGACGCTGACGGACGGGACGGCGCTGACGCTGCGCCCCGCCGGGCCGGCCGACCGGGCGGCGGCCCTGGCGATGCACCGCCGCTGCTCCCCCGCCTCGCTGCGGCTGCGCTACCACGGGCCGGTCCGCGACGCCGGCCGCTACCTGGACCACCTGCTGGACGCCCGGCACGGCCGCAGCCTCGCCGTGACGGCCGCCGACGGGCGGATCGTCGCCCTCGGGCACCTGATGTGGGACGACGACGAGGCGGAGCTGGCGGTGCTGGTCGAGGACGCCTGGCAGCGGCGCGGACTCGGTCCGGCCCTGCTGCGGCAGCTGTCGGCGGCGGCCCGGGCGGCCGGTGTGACGACGGTGTACGCGGTGACGCACGCCTCCAACACCGGGCTGATCACCGCGATGCGCCGGCTGGCCGCGCCGCTGGACTTCCGGGCCGAGGACGGCACCCTGGTGATCACCGCCACGCTGGCCGCGGGCGAGCCGGCCTCCTGCGCCCGCCCGGGCCGTTGATCCTTTCTTCACCACATCCTCACCCGGGAACCCCGCGGGCCCGGAGAGCGTCCCAAGCGGCGAAGGCCCCCTCCGTACACCGTCTTCCCCGACGACCCGTCAGGGCGCCCGCGGCGGCGCCTCCGGCCGCGTCGCAGCAGGCTGCATGGGGTCCGGATCGTCGAGCCGGGCGGCGGAGTCGGTAGGCTGGCCCCGTCCCCGCCGCCCGACGGCCCGTTATCCGGACCCGGGTGGTGCCGCAGCAAGGAGGAACCACTGAGCATGGCAGGCACCGAATCGGAGCCCACAGGCGCACGCGACGCCTCGCTGCCGGCCCGCGCCAAGATCGCGGTCACGGCCGGTCGGGTCGCCGCCGCCGTGTCCCGCAAGGCCGGACGCGGAAGCGGCTCGGTGATCGGCGGCAAGGTCGCCCTGAGGCTCGACCCCGACCTGCTCGCCACCCTCGCCGACCACCTCGACGTCGTCCTGGTCAGCGCCACCAACGGCAAGACCACCACGACCCGGCTGATCGCCGAGGCGCTGCGCGCCGCCGGCCCGGTGGTCTCCAACGCCCTGGGCGCCAACATGCCGGCCGGCATCACCTCCGCCCTGGCCGGCGGCTCGGACGCCCGCTTCGGCGTGATCGAGGTCGACGAGAAGTACCTGGCGGGCGTCGCCCGCGACACCCGTCCCAAGGCGATCGCCCTGCTCAACCTCTCCCGCGACCAGCTCGACCGGGCCGCCGAGACCCGGATGATGGCCGAGAAGTGGCGCGAGGGCCTTCAGGACACCGAGGCCGTGGTCATCGCCAACGCCGACGACCCGCTGGTGACCTGGGCCGCCTCCTCCTGCAAGAAGGTGGTCTGGGTGGCCGCCGGACAGGCCTGGAAGGAGGACGCCTGGTCCTGCCCCGCCTGCGGCGGCGTGATGCAGCGCCCCGGCGACGACTGGTTCTGCCAGGAGTGCGGCTTCCGGCGCCCCAACCCGCACTGGGCGCTCCAGGGCACCCACGTGATCGACCCGCAGCGCGGCGCCTGGCCGATCCAGCTCCAGCTGCCCGGCCGGGCCAACCTGGCCAACGCCACCAGCTCGGCCGCCGTCGCCGCCGTGTTCGGCGTCTCCCCGCAGGTCGCGCTGGAGCGGATGCGCTCGGTCACGGCCGTGGCCGGACGCTACGACGTGGTCCAGTACCAGGGCCGGGACATCCGGCTGCTGCTGGCCAAGAACCCGGCCGGCTGGCTGGAGACCTTCTCGCTGATCGACGGCCCGCCCGCGCCGGTGATCCTGTCCGTCAACGCGCTCGACGCCGACGGCACCGACACCTCCTGGCTGTGGGACGTCGACTACGAGCGCCTCGCCGGGCACCCGGTGTTCGTGATGGGGCAGCGCAAGCTGGACCTGGCCGTCCGCCTGGAGGTCGCCGGACTGCAGTTCCACGTGGTGGACACGCTGGAGCAGGCCGTCCGGATGGCCCCGCCCGGCCGGATCGAGGCCATCGCCAACTACACCGCCTTCCAGCAGCTGCGGAAGGTCGTGGCCGGCTGATGCCGCGCCTGCAGCCCCCGATGACGCAACTGATCGTGACGGAAGGCCTTCGAGGATGAGTGAGAGCAGCCTGCGCGTGGTCTGGGTCTACCCGGACCTGCTCAGCACCTACGGCGACCGCGGCAACGCCCTGGTCGTGGAGCGCCGGGCCCGCCAGCGCCATCTCAACGTGACCCGGATCGACGTCCGGTCCGACCAGGCGGTCCCCACCAGCGGCGACATCTACCTGATCGGCGGCGGTGAGGACCGTCCGCAGCGGCTCGCCGCCGAGCGGCTGCGCAACGACAGCGGCCTGATCCGGGCGTCCGAGAACGGCGCGATCATCTTCGGCGTCTGCGCGGGCTTCCAGATCATGGGCCACGAGTTCGTCAACGACCTCGGCGAGCGCGAGCCGGGCCTCGGCCTGCTCGACGTCTGGACCACCCGCGGCGAGGGCGCCCGCTGCGTCGGCGACGTCCTCGCCGACGTCAACCCGCGCCTCGGCCTGCCGCAGCTCACCGGCTTCGAGAACCACCAGGGCGTCACCCACCTCGGCCAGGGCGTCCAGCCGATGGCCACCGTGGTCGCGGGCCGGGGCAACGGCACCGGCGACGGCACCGAGGGCGCCTGGCGGGACACCGTGTTCGGCACCTACCTGCACGGCCCGGTGCTGGCCCGCAACCCCGCCGTGGCCGACATGCTGATCAAGCTGGCGCTGGACGTCAACGCCCTGCCGCCGGCCGACACCACCTGGTACGACGCGCTGCGCGCCGAGCGCATCGCCGCCACGACGCGCCCCGCGTAGTACGTCCGTACGCCCCCGACGCCCGGGTGCCCGCGATGCGGTCACCCGGCCCAGGGGCGGCCCCGGACGTACCACAATGGGGCTGCCTACTGCACACCCTCCTCGGCAGCAGGCTGCACTTCCGCGCGGGGGCGCCGACGGCGCCGCTCCCGCGTCGGCTCCTGCCCGGCCGGACCAGGGGCCGTATGCTCGACTTCGCGGCCGTTTTCGGGCGTTCCGTCCGGATCGGCCGGTCCTTCACCCCGCGGCCACCTCCCTGCCACTCCGGCGTGGGAGCGCCCCGCTACGGTGACGGCTCGTCGTCCCAGCCTGTAGTCCGGCCGTTCCTCGGTTCTGCTCGGGAGTTGCAAAGCTAATGCGTATCGGAGTGCTGACCAGCGGCGGTGACTGCCCCGGCCTGAACGCGGTGATCCGTTCCGTGGTCCACCGGGGGGTGGTCGACCACGGCGACGAGATCATCGGTTTCCAGGACGGCTGGCGCGGTCTTCTGGAGGGCGTCCACCGGCCGCTCACCCTCGACTCGGTGAGCGGCATCCTGGCCCAGGGCGGCACGATCCTCGGCTCGTCCCGGGTCCAGCCCAGCCACCTGCGCGACGGCGTCGAGCGCGCCAAGCAGCTGTGCGCGGACCTCGGCATCGACGCGGTGATCCCGATCGGCGGCGAGGGCACCCTGAAGGCCGCCAAGCTGATGAGCGACGCCGGACTGCCGGTGGTCGGGGTCCCGAAGACCATCGACAACGACATCGCCTCCACCGACGTCACCTTCGGCTTCGACACCGCCGTCTCGGTCGCCACCGAGGCGCTGGACCGGCTGAAGACCACCGCCGAATCCCACCAGCGGGTCATGGTCGTCGAGGTCATGGGCCGGCACACCGGCTGGATCGCGCTCAACGCGGGCATGGCGGCCGGCGCGCACGCCATCGTCGTCCCGGAGCGGCCGTTCCACATCGACAAGCTGACCGCCGTCGTGCGCGAACGCTTCGACCGGCAGAAGAAGTTCGCCATCGTGGTCTGCGCCGAGGGCGCCAAGCCCGAGCCCGGCACCATGCACTGGGAAGAGGGCACCAAGGACATCTACGGCCACGAGCGGTTCACCGGCATCGCCACCCAGCTCTCCCGCGAGCTGGAGCACCGGCTCGGCAAGGAGGCCCGCCCGGTGATCCTCGGCCACACCCAGCGCGGCGGCACCCCGACCGCGTACGACCGGGTGCTCGCCACCCGCTTCGGCTGGCACGCCGTCGAGGCCGTCCACAAGGGCGCCTTCGGGCACATCACCGCGCTGCAGGGCACCAACATCAACCTGGTGCCGATCGCCGAGGCGGTCGCCGAGCTGAAGACCGTCCCGCAGGAGCGCTACCTGGAGGCGGAGACGGTCATCTGACCTCCCCCCGCCACGTCGAGGGCCCCGCCACGTCGAGGGCCCCGGACCGGCAGCGGTCCGGGGCCCTCGGACGTCCGACGGGCGCCCCGGCGGCGGCCCCGCTAGCGTGGCCGGTGGAGCGGACCACTCGCGGAAGGGCAGCCGATGGAGATCCTCGCGTACGGGGTGCAGGCCGACGAACGACCGTTGCTGGAACAGGCCTTCGCCGGCCGGCACGGGCTGCGCTGCCTGAGCATGTTCCTCAACCGCGACACCGCCCCGCTCGCCGCCGGCTACCCCGCCGTCAGCAGCAGCGTCAACGCCGTCCTGGACGCCGAGACCCTCGCCGTCCTCGCCGCCGGCGGCACCAAGCTGATCGCCCAACGCTCCACCGGCTTCAACAACATCGACCTCGACGCCGCCGCCGAACTCGGCCTCACCGTCGCCCGGGTCTCCCACTACAGCCCCTTCGCCGTCGCCGAACACGCCTGGACGCTGGCCCTGGCCGTCAACCGCCGGATCGTCCGGGCCGCCGGGCGCAGCCGCGAGTTCGACTTCCGGCTGGACGGGCTGCTCGGGCGGGACGTGCACGGGATGACCGTCGGCGTGATCGGCACCGGCAAGATCGGCGAGTGCTTCGCCCGGATCGCGGCCGGCTTCGGCACCGAGCTCCTCGGCTGGGACATCGCTCCCAACCCCGCCTGCCTCGACCTCGGCATGCACTACACCGAACTGCCCGAACTCCTCTCCCGCGCCGACCTGGTGAGCCTGCACGTGCCCCTGCTGCCGGCCACCCACCACCTGATCGACGCCGCCGCGCTGGCCCGGATGAAGGACGACGCGATCCTCGTCAACTCCAGCCGCGGCGGCCTGATCGACAGCGCCGCCCTCGTCGAGACCCTGCGCGCCGGCCGCCTCTCCGGCGTCGGCCTCGACGTCTACGAGGAGGAGACCGGCGTCTTCTTCACCGACCGCTCCATCGAAGGCATCACCGACGACGTCCTCGCCCGCCTCGTCACCTTCCCCCAGGTCCTCGTCACCAGCCACCAGGCCTACTTCACCCACACCGCCGTCGGCCAGATCATCGACGCCACCACCCGCAACATCGACGACTACGCCGCCGGCCGCACCAACGAGAACACCCTCGTCCCCGCCACCCGCAGCTGACCCACGGTTCGAACGGGCGGCGTCGTGCTCAGCCGTGCCTCGATTCCGGCAGGCGGGCGCAGGGGGCCGCGTCCAGGGCGCCGGGGGCCGTCGCGTCCCAGGCCCGCAGGGCGGCGAGGGCGGCGGCCCGTGCGGGCGGCGTCGGCCGGACGCCCTCCGGGGCGAGCAGGAAGTCGGCGACCGGGGTGAGCAGCAAGGTGGCGGCTCCGGCCGGGAGCAGGCGGGCCTCGTCCCACTGGTGCCGGATGACGGGGCGGCGCAGCAGGGTGCCGTACCGAGGCCGGAGCGGGCGGGCGAGGGACTCGCGGCGGCGGAGTTCGGGGGCGACCTCGGCCTCCAGCGCGGTGCGCACGCCCCCCAGGGAGCCCAGCGGCACGTGCTCGGCGGCGAGGTCGAGCAGCGCGACGGCCTCCGGGGCGAGCCGGTAGGCGGCGACCACGGCGGCGGTCTCGACGGGTTCGAAGGGCTGCCGATCCAGGCGGGCCACGTCGAGCACGTCACCCGCCCGGAAGGTGCGGCCGAGCCCCTCCTCCGCGAGGGCGATCAGGCACTCGACGTGGTCGTCGGCGGCCAGGTAGGGCCGGACCGGAACGGTGGCGAGGTCACCGGTGAGCGCAGCGGTTCCGAGCCGGACCTGGTACCAGGGGTCGAGCAGCGGGTCCTCGGCCGGCCAGCGCAGGGTGACGGAGGTGTGCCGGGGGCGTTCGCCGAGCAGGGTGACCTCCACGGACTCCACCGGGTGCGCGGTGGCCAGCCGGCTGACGGCCTGCCAGAGCGCGGCCTCGGTGGGGCTGACGAGGGTGAGCTCGCCCAGCGGCCGGGGCAGGTCGGACGGGTAGTAGCCGGCCAGCGGGAGGTCGCGGATCGGGCGCACCCCGGTGGCGTCGGCGAGGTCGCGGGCGACCCTGGCGTAGCAGTCGGCCCGGTCGCGGGCGCGCCGCAGTTCGGCGCGGGCGTGCTCGCCCATCCGGACGTCCTCCCGGACGAGCGCGGCGAGCACCAGGTACGGGAGGTCGCGGGCGCCGCGGGCGCGGCGGAGCAGTTCGACCGGTCCGGCGACCGGGTCGACGTCGAGCAACCGGTAGAGCAGGTCGGTGTTCACTGGCGTCGGCCTCCGAGAACTGTGGTGGTCGCCCGGGCAGCGACCCGGGGGTGTGGCGGGCCCGGCGGGTCGAACCGGGCCGACGGCTGGGGCTACCAGTGATTGTGGCGGTGCACGATCAATACCGGATCACTGCGGGGTCGACGATCTCTCGACAGCCTGGCGGGTCACGTGGGTTGATAGGGACTCATCAATCGGGGGGCAGGCGCGTGCGTGGGCGGGGGCGGGCACATGATGCGGGCAGGTGCACGAATGGGTGATTTCCGGTTCTCGGTGCTGGGATTGATGCGGGCGCAGCGCGGCACGACCGTGCTGAAGGTGGGCAGTCCCCAGCAACAGGCGATGCTGGCGGTGCTGCTGCTCCGGCCGGGACACGGCGCGAGCGCCACGGACCTGATCGACGCCCTGTGGGGTGAGGAGCCGCCGAGCACCGCGGTGACGACGGTGCGCACGTACGCGTGGCGGTGGCGCAAGATCCTGCACGGCGACGGGCCGGACGCGCCGACCGTGCTGACCTCGGTCGGGGACGGCTACCGGCTGGTGCTGCCCAAGCACTCCGTGGACGCGGCGCAGGGGGAGGAACTGGCGGCGCAGGCCGAGCGCACGGCCGCCGCAGGACAGCCGCAGCAGGCGCGTGACCTGCTGAACCAGGCGCTGGAGCTGTGGCAGGGCGAGCCGTTGGCCGGCATCCCCGGCCCGTTCGCGCAGCGGCAACGACAGCGGTTGCAGGAGCTCCGGCTGACCCTGCTGGAGGAGCGGATCGCCCTGGACCTGACGCTGGGCCGCTTCTCCCGGTGCATCCCGGAACTGACCTCGTTGACCACCGAGCACCCGCTGCACGAGCAGGCGTACGGGCTGCTGATGCGCGCGCTGTACCAGGCGGGACGGCAGGCGGACGCGCTGGCGGTGTACCGGAGCGTGCGTCAGCTGTTCCTGGACGAGCTGGGGGTGGAGCCCGGCGCGGAGCTGGACCAGTTGCACCGGCGGATCCTGGAGGGCGACCCGTTGCTCGCCGCCCCGGCGCCGGCCGCCGCGCTCCTCTCCGGCCCGGCGCGGCCCGCCGCGCCCGGGCCCGAGGCGCAGGATCCGCCGGACGACCCCGCGGTGACGGGTGCGCCCGCCGCCCCTGCCGGCACCACCACGACGACGCCCAGACCAGCCCAACTGCCCCCTGATGCGGCGGACTTCACCGGCCGGACCGTCCTGGTCGAGCGGCTGGGCGAGGCCCTCGGCGCCCCGGGCCAGCAGGCGCTGGTGATCGCGACCGTGGTCGGCATGGGCGGGGTCGGCAAGACCGCGCTGGCCCTGCACGTCGCCCACCGGGTCCGCGACTCCTACCCCGACGGGCAGCTCTACGTCGACCTGCGGGGCGCCGACACCACCCCGGCCGACCCGGAGGCGGTGCTCAGCGGCTTCCTGGTGACGCTCGGCGTGCCGGCCGACGCGGTGCCGGAGGGGCTGGACGCCCGCTCGGCGCTGTTCCGCTCGGTGGTCGACGGCCGGCGGCTGCTGCTGGTGCTCGACAACGTCCACGACACCGCGCAGATCAGGCCCCTGCTGCCGGGCGCGGTCGGCTGCGCCGTGCTCACCACCAGCCGCACCCGCCTCTCCGGCCTGCCCGCGTCCGTGCAGGCCGACCTGGGCGTGTTCGAGCCGGCGGAGGCACTCGAACTGCTGGGCCGCACCATCGGCGCCGAGCGGCTGGCCGCCGAGCCGGAGGCCGCCCGGGAACTGCTGCTCGTCTGCGGCCACCTGCCGCTCGCGGTGCGGATCGTGGCGGCCCGGCTGGCCGCCCGGCCGAGCTGGACGGTCCAGACGCTGGGCCGCCGGCTGGCGGTCGAGCGGCGGCGCATCGACGAGCTGCGGATCGGCGACCTGGCGGTGGAGGCCGCCTTCGAACTGAGCTACCGCCAGTTGACACCCGCCCAGGCCCGGGCGTTCCGGCTGGCCGCCTCGGTGGACGGCCCGGACATCGGGCTGCCCGCCGCGGCCGCCCTGCTGGACCTGGACGAGTACGACGCCGAGGACCTGCTGGAGGCCCTGGTGGACGTGGCGATGATGGAGTCGCCGTTCCCCGGCCGCTACCGCTACCACGACCTGCTGCGTTCCTTCGCCCGGCGGCGGCCGGACCACCCGGGAGCGGCCGTGGAGGCCCGCGACCGGCTGCTGGACCACCTGCTGGCCACCGCGTGCGCGGCCTTCCAGCACGCCGTCCCCGGAGATCCGGCCGCCGGCACCCTCGGGCCCGCCCGCGGCCCGGGCGTGGACCTCGGCGGCCCGGACGGCGCCCGGGCCTGGGCCGAGGCGGAGGGCTCCGGGGCGATCGCACTCGCCGCCCAGGTGGCGGGCTGGACCGTCGCGGACGACGAGGCGTCCGCCCCGCCCGCCCCGGCCGACGGCGCGGCACCGGACGCCTTGCGCGCCGCGATCGACCTGCTGATCGCGCTCACGCCGTTCGTCCTCGCCCCGCCCAGCCGCCAGCTCACCAGTACCGCGGAGGCCCTGGCCGCCGCCGCGACCCATCGCGCCGACCACCGGGCAGCTGGCCGGGCGCACTTCCTCCGCGGCAACGTCGCCCTGGCCGCCACCCGGCTGGAGGAGGCGGAAGCGGCCTCCCGGCTGGCGGTCGCCGCCTCCCGCGCGGCGGGCGACACGGTGATCCTGCGCCAGGCGCTGAACGACCTCGGCCTGGTCTGCCAGTTCCTCAGCCGCTACGACGAGGCCGTCGGGCACTACGACGAGGCGCTGCTGCTGGCCCGCGAACTCGGCCACCGCTCCGGGGCGCTGGTGACGACGGTGAACGCCGCGCTGGCCCGGGTGCGCAGCGGGCGAGCCGCCGAGGCCGTGCCGATCTGCCACGAGGCGCTGGCCGAGCTGCGCACCCGGCACGACGATCCGGGCCGGGCGTACACGCTGTACGTGCTGGGGCTGGCGCTGCACGGGCTGGGGCGGCACGCGGAGGCGGTCACCTGGTTCGGCGAGTGCCTGACGGTGGCCTCGGTGGCCGGTCTGCGGGCCCGGGCCGCGCACGCCCGCTACCGGATGGCGGACAGTCTGCGCTCACTGGGCCGGGCGGACGAGGCGCTGGAGCACGCCGGGCAGGCGCTGGTGCTGTGCGAGGAGCTGGGTGCCGAGCGGGACCAGGGCCAGGCGCTGGTGGTGCTGGGCCGGACGCTGGCGGACCTCGGGCGGGAGGCCGAGGCGTGGGGCCGGCTGCGGGAGGCGCACCGGATCTTCGTCCGGCTGGGGCTGCCGGAGGCGGCGGAGGTGGCGGAGCTGCTGCCCCGGGGGGAGGGGTCGGCCTCTTCGGCGTCTTCGGCCTCGTTGGCGTCTTCGGCCTCGTCCGTCCCGTCCATCCCGTCCATCCCGTCTGTCCCGTCTGTCCCGTCTGTCCCGGATGGGCGTCGGGGCGGTGGGCGGGGGGCGGTGACGAGCCGCGGGCCGGGCCGCTGACGGGCTTCTGACGGGCTTCTGAAGAATCGATCCTGCGCCCGATGTCGTTGGGCTCTGGCGCCCGGGGTGCTCAGGAGCCGGTGCTGTTCCAGTCGCTGGAGCTGCCGCGCCCGGTGCTGGCGGGGGTGGGGGTGGGCGTCGGCGTCGCGTCGCCGCGCACCACCGTCGCCGTCCCGGTGCCGGCCGTCTCCGCCACGGCAACCGTGGCGGAGAGGCCGGCCCCCAGGGCGACGACCACCCCGAGGCCGACCGTGAGCAGCCGGAGGTGGGTGCGGGTGGTGGCCGGACGCTGCGTCATCTCAGGTGCTCCCTTGACTCGCTTCCCTGGCGGGAAGGGCTTCCGTCGTGGTGTGGCACCAGTCTGGCCGGGAGCGGTCAACGGCGGATCTACAACCGAGCACCGGTGATCACTGCCGCCCGCTCAGGCCGCCGCGCGGATCTCCAGGGTGCAGCACTTCACGCTGCCACCGCCCTTGAGCAGTTCGCTGAGGTCCATCCCGATCGGCCGGAATCCGCGCCCGCGCAGCCGCGCGGCCAGGCCGACGGCCGCCTCCGGCAGCACCACGTGCAGGCCGTCGCTCACGGCGTTGAGGCCGAACACCGCCGCGTCGGCGCCGTCCACCAGCAGGGCGTCCGGGAACAGCCGGCGCAGGGCGGCCCGGCTGTCGGCCGAGAAGGCCTCCGGGTGGTACATGATCTCGTCGCCGTCCAGCACGGCGAGCGCGGTGTCCAGGTGGTAGTAGCGCGGGTCGACCAGCTCCAGGCCGACCACCGGCCGCCCGAAGAACTCCTGGGCCTCCGCGTGGCCGGCCGGCGTGCTGCGGAAGCCCCGCCCGGCCAGCACGGAGCCCGCGGTCAGCAGCAGGTCCCCCTCGCCCTCGTTGACGTGCTCCGGATCGCGCGTCTCGAAGCCCCGGGCGCGGAACCACTCCAGGTAGGCCGGGCCCTCGGCGGCCCGCTCGGCGTTGCGGAAGCGCGCCCCGAGCACCTTGCCGTCCACCACGGTGGCGCCGTTGGCCGCGTAGACCATGTCGGGCAGGCCCGGGATCGGGTCGATCAGGTCGACCCGGTGGCCGAGCTCGCCGTAGAGGGCGTACAGCCGCTCCCACTGGGCGACGGCGAGCTGGGTATCCACCGGTTTGGCGGGGTCCATCCACGGGTTGATCGCGTAGGTGACGTCGAAGTGGGTCGGACGGCACATCAGGTAGTGGCGCGGGCGGGCGGTGCGGGTCATCGGGAGGGGCTCCGGGGTGAGGGGGCGGGCGGGGCGGGCGAGCGGTCGGGTCAGGGCGGGGCGGGGCGGGGCGTGCGGGGTCAGACGGCAGGCTCGGGCCGCGCGTCGTGCGCGGGGCGCGCCGGGAAGTCGCGCATTGCGCGCAGCGGGCTCGCCAGCAGCACGGCGCCCGCGGACAGCAGCACGGCCGCCATGATCCAGATCGTGGTGCGCGGGCCCAGCACCTCGCCGAGCCAGCCGCCGAGCAGGGCGCCGAGGGGGATCGCGCTGTAGTTGACCGTCGAGGCGCTGGCCCTGATCCGCCCGATCATCGCGGGCGGGCAGTAGGACTGGTAGAAGCTGCCGGCCAGCACGTTCCCGGCCACGACGCCGCAGACGGCCACCGACCACGCGAGCGCGCTGACCGCGAGCGGCAACTGGTCGCCGGCCATCGGCAGCAGGAAGATGAAGGGCGCGACCACCAGCTCGCACAGCAGCAGCCCGCGGGCGCTGCCCAGCCGCCGGGCCACCCGCCCGGCCACCGCCGCGCCGGCCAGCCCGCCGATGCTCACCACCGCGAACACCAGGCCCACCTCGCCGGGTTCGATGCCGACGCTGCGCACCAGGAAGACCGTCTGGACGGCCTGGATGCCGTTCAGCCCGAGGTTGCCGACCGCCCCGAAGCAGGCCAGCGTCCGCAGGTACGGGTCGCGGGCCAGGAAGCCCACGCCCTCGCCGATCTCCTTCAGGATGCCCCGCCGCTGCGACGGCGGCGGAGGCTGCTCCACCACGGTGATCCGGGCCACGCAGACCGCCGAGACGAGGTAGCTCACCGCGTCGGCGAGCAGTCCGCTGGTCGCGCCGAAGACCTGCGAC
The DNA here is from genome assembly GCF_044745805.1 of Kitasatospora sp. NPDC086801. Classification (NCBI taxonomy): domain Bacteria; kingdom Bacillati; phylum Actinomycetota; class Actinomycetes; order Kitasatosporales; family Streptomycetaceae; genus Kitasatospora; species Kitasatospora sp. NPDC086801. The sequence goes on along the minus strand of NZ_JBIVAX010000014.1, from coordinate 151,585 downwards.
AGCAGGCCGGCCGCACCGGGACCGGCGATCTCCACCGCCGACTCCCCGGAGCGCAGCTTGACGTTCGCCTCCAGCACGTCCTCCTTGGCCACCAGCGACGGGAGCACCGCCCCGTACGCGGTGGAGAAGAACACCTTCACCCCGCCGGTCAGCAGGGCCACCAGCACCAGTTGGGCCATGGTCAGCACACCGAGCCAGCCGGCCACCGGCACGCTGACGAACAGGGCGAGCAGCAGCAGGTCGCAGACCAGCATCACCCGCAGCTTGGGCCAGCGGTCCACCCAGGCACCGGCCGGCAGGCCGAGGAAGAGCCAGGGCAGCCAGGCCGAGGCGGTCAGCAGGCCGACCGCGAGCGGGCTGGCGTCCAGGGTGACGACGGCCACCAGTGCCAGCGCCACGTTGCCGACCGCCGTGCCGAGGCCGCTGGTGGTCTCACCGATCCAGAGCCGACGGAAGTCGGCCTGTGCCCACAGCCCCCAGCGGCTGCGGGACGGCTCCGGCGGAGCCGTGGCGGGGGTGGTGACGGACATCGCGGGTCACTCTCCAAGCTTCTCGGCGAGCACGGAGGCGATCCGTGCGAGGGGTTCCGGACGGGTCAGCTCGCCGTGCGCGCAGGCGAGGCGGTGGGGCTCGATCCGGCCGTCCAGGTACGGCCGCCAGGACCGCTCGTAGGGCCAGTCGGCGGGTTTGTCGAGGGTCGCGCCGAAGAAGACGGCGTCGCCCCGGTAGCGGCCGGGCACGTGCTCGGCCATGAGTTTGCGGTGCCGCTCGAACACGCCGGGCAGTTCGGTGGCGGCGTCCCCCAGGACGGCGGCCAGCTCGGCCTGGCCGCGTCCGGCCTCCGGGTCGTAACCCAGCGACAACAGCAACTCGGCCAGGGCGTCGAAGGGTTCGTCCTCCTCCGACCCGTCGGCGGCCTCCGGACCGTGACCGGTGACCGGTGCGCCGTCGAGCAGGGCGAGCACACCGACCCGTGCGCCCTCGGCCTGGAGCCGGACGGCCATCTCCTGCGCGACGACCGCCCCGAAGGACCAGCCGAGCAGGTGGTACGGGCCGGACGGCCACACCGCCCGGATCTGCCGCACGTAGTCCTCGGCGATCTCCGCGACGCTCGCCGGTGCCTCCCCGCGCAGGCCGCGGGCCTGGAGACCGTAGACCGGCCGGTCGGCCCCGAGGTGCGGCAGCAGGCCGGAGTAGACCCAGCTGATGCCGGCGGCCGGGTGGACGCAGAACAGCGGGGCCAGGCCACCACCGGTGCGCAGTGGCAGCAGCACGTCCAGGGCGTCGGCAGCCGGCCCGGCATCGAGCCGGCCGGCGAGTCCCGCGACGGTCGGGGCCTCGAACAGCGCGCGCATCCCGAGGTCGGCGCCGAGGGCGGTGCGGATCCGGGCGAGCAGCTTCATCGCGAGCAGGGAGTGACCGCCGAGCGCGAAGAAGTCGTCGTCGACGCCGACCCCGGCGATCCCCAGGACCTCGGCGAACAGCCCGCAGAGGACCCGCTCCGGTTCGGTGCGCGGCGCGCGGCCCCGGGCGAGCTCGGCGAAGTCCGGTGCGGGCAGGGCCCGGTGGTCGAGCTTGCCGCTGCCGGTGAGCGGCAGCGCGGCGAGCGGGACGACGGCGGCCGGCACCATGTAGCCGGGCAGGAACCCGCCGGCGAAGGCCCGCAGGTCGGCCTGGTCCAGTCGGCCGTCGGTCACCGCGTAGGCGACCAGACGGGTGCCCGCCGCCCGGTCCTCGACCGGGCGGACGACGGCCGCGGACACCTGGGGGTGCCGCCTCAAGACCTCTTCGATCTCGCCGAGTTCGATCCGGAAGCCACGGATCTTGACCTGCTGGTCGGTGCGGCCCAGGTACTCCAGCTCGCCGTCGCGGGAACGGCGCACCAGGTCACCGGTGCGGTACATCCGCTCACCGGGCTCGAACGGGCAGGCCACGAACCGCTCAGCGGTCAACCCCGGACGGTTCAGGTACCCCCGGGCCAGACCCGCCCCCGACAGGTACAACTCACCGGGCACCCCGGCCGGCACCGGGTTCAACCCCCCGTCCAGCACATAGGCGCGGGTCCCGGCGACCGTGCCGCCCAGCACCGGCCGCACCGTCGCGGCCAGCGGATGAACGAGCGTGTCCACCGTCGCCTCCGTCGGCCCGTACAAGTTGTACGCCTCCGTCGCCGGAGCCTCCCGCAGCCGCGACCACAACGCCTGACCCACCGCCTCACCACCGAGCAGCAACAGCTCGGGCGCCGACGTCGGCGCGGCCAACAGCCCCTCCTCCACCAGCTGTTCGGCGAAGGACGGCGTCACCTCCAGCACGCCGATACCGCGCTCCCCGACGTGACGCACCAGCGCCGTCGCATCCCGGCGCACCTCGTCACCGACCAGGTGCAACTCATGCCCGGCCACCAGCCACAACAGGCCGTCCCACGACGCGTCGAAGCACAACGAAGCCGTCAACGCCACCCGCGACCGCTCCCGGCCCGCCATCACACCGGCACGGTGCGCCGCCAACAACCCGGCCAGGCTCCCGTGCGACACCACCACACCCTTCGGCCGACCCGTCGAACCCGACGTGTGGATCACATACGCCGCGTCCTGCGCGGTGATGCGGGGGGCAGGGTCGCTCTCGGGGCCGGGGCCGTCCTCGGTGACGTCCAGCGTCCGCAGGCCCGCCAGGACCTCGGGCAACGGCCACTGCGGGTCGGTCAGCACCAGCGACGGACGGGAGTCCGCCAGGATGTCGGCGGTGCGGTCGACGGGGTACTCGGCGTCCAGCGGCAGATACACCCCGCCGGCCTTGAGCACCGCCAGCAGGCCCACCACCGACTCCACCGAACGCGGCAACGCCAGCGCCACCACCGACTCCGGCCCCACCCCCGCAGCGATCAACCGGTGCGCCAGCCGATTCGCCCGCAGATTCAACTCGGCGAACGTCAGACGCTCCGAGCCGCAGACGAGGGCCACCGCCTCCGGCATCCGCGCGGCCTGCTCCTCGAACACCGCCGGCACCAGCGGCACCCGCGACGGCAGCGGCGTGAACCCGCCACCCAGCAACGCGCCCCGCTCCTCCACCGTCAGCAACTCCACCCGGCCGACCGGCAGTTCCGGGCTCTCCACCACAGCCCGCAACAACCGCCCGAACCGCACGGCCAACGACTCCACCGTCTCCCGGTCGAACAGATCCGTCGCGAAGTCGATCGCACACTCCAGGCCGGCGGGCTCGCCGTCCTCGTCGAAGCTCTCGCCCATGCCGATGCTCAGATCGAACTTGGCCACCGCTCCGGCCGTCGACTGCACGGTGGCGGGCAGAGCGCCGAGGGTGAGCGGCGCCGAGGCCGCCCGGTCGCCTTCCAGCAGCAGCATCACCTGGAACAGCGGGTGACGGGCCAGCGACCGCGCCGGGTTCAGCTCCTCCACCAGACGCTCGAACGGCACGTCCTGGTGGCCGAACGCCCCCAGGTCCACCTCCCGCACCCGGCCCAGAAGTTCGGCGAAGCTCGGGTCACCCGCCGTATCGGTGCGCAACACCAGCGTGTTGACGAAGAACCCGACCAGCTCGTCCAGCGCCTCGTCCGAGCGCCCGGCCACCACCGTGCCGATCGGCACATCCGTGCCCGCACCCAGCCTGGTCAGCAGTGCCGCCAACGCCGCCTGCACCGTCATGAACAACGTCACCCGATGCGCACGCGACAACCCCACCAACCCGCGATGCAGATCGACACCCAGCGGCAACACCACCCGATCACCCCGATGCGACGCCGCCACACCACGCGGACGATCCACCGGCAACACCAACTCCTCCGGAAGACCACCCAACGCCCCACGCCAGTATTCGAGTTGCCTCGACAGCAGGCTGTTCGCGTCCGCCTCCTCCCCCAACAACCCGCGCTGCCAGAGCGCGTAGTCCGCGTACTGCACCGGCAGCGCCTCCACCACCGGCACCTCACCACCACACCGCGCCCCGTACGCCACCGACAGATCCCGCAACAACGGGCCCATCGACCAGCCGTCACCGGCGATGTGGTGCAGCACCAGCACCAGGAGGTCTCCGTCGGGCCCGCCCGGGATCACCTGGGCGCGAACGGGCAGGTCGCCGGACAGGTCGAACGGCCGGTCGACGCAGCTCTCGGGGTCGGTGCCCACGGGCAGGACCTCGACGGCGATCCGGGCCTCGTCGGGCGACAGGATCCGCTGGTACGGCTCACCGTCCGCCTCGACCACGAGCGTGCGCAGGCTCTCGTGCCGCGCCACCACGTCATCCAGCGCCGCCTCCAGCGCCGCCACGTCCAACTCGCCGCCCAGCCTTAGCACCACGGGGAGGTTGTAGAGCCCGCTCGGGCCCTCCATCCGGTCGATCAGCCACAACCGCCGCTGCGCGAAGGACAACGGCACCCGCTCCGGACGCTCCACCTCCGCCGACAGCACCGGCCGACCGGCCACCGCGCCCGAACGGGCCGCGAGCCCCGCCACCGTCGGCGCCTCGAACACATCCCGCACCCCCAACTCCACCCCCAGCACCGACCGCACCCGGCTCAACAACCGCGTCGCCAGCAGGGAATGACCACCGAGTGCGAAGAAGTCGTCGTCGATGCCGACCCGGGTGATCCCCAGGACCTCGGCGAACAGCCCGCAGAGGATCTCCTCCTGCGCCGTCCGTGCCGCCCGGCCACCCATCGCGAACTCCGTGAAGTCCGGTGCGGGCAGGGCCCGGTGGTCGAGCTTGCCGCTGCCGGTGAGCGGCAGCGCGGCGAGCGGGACGACGGCGGCCGGCACCATGTAGCCGGGCAGCGCCCGGGCGACGAACTCCCGCAGGTCGAGGGCGAGTCCCGGAGTCTGCCCGGTCACCGCGCAGTAGGCCACCAGCCGGCGGTCACCGCCGTCGCTCTCCCGGGTGGTGACGACGACCTGGCGGACGGCGTCGTGGCGGACCAACACCTGTTCAATCTCGCCGAGTTCGATCCGGAAGCCACGGATCTTGACCTGCTGGTCGGTGCGGCCCAGGTACTCCAGCCCGCCGTCGCGGGAACGGCGCACCAGGTCACCGGTGCGGTACATCCGCTCACCGGGCTCGAACGGGCAGGCCACGAACCGCTCAGCGGTCAACCCCGGACGGTTCAGGTACCCCCGGGCCAGACCCGCCCCCGACAGGTACAACTCACCGGGCACCCCGGCCGGCACCGGGTACAACCCCCCGTCCAGCACATAGGCGCGGGTCCCGGCGACCGTGCCGCCCAGCACCGGCCGCACCGTCGCGGCCAGCGGATGAACGAGCGTGTCCACCGTCGCCTCCGTCGGCCCGTACAAGTTGTACGCCTCCGTCGCCGGAGCCTCCCGCAGCCGCGACCACAACGCCTGACCCACCGCCTCACCACCGAGCAACAGCAACCCCGGCGCCGACGCCGGCGCGGCCAACAGCCCCTCCTCCACCAGCTGTTCGGCGAAGGACGGCGTCACCTCCAGCACCCCGATACCGCGCTCCCCGACGTGACGCACCAGCGCCGTCGCATCCCGGCGCACCTCGTCACCGACCAGGTGCAACTCATGCCCGGCCACCAGCCACAACAGGCCGTCCCACGACGCGTCGAAGCACAACGAAGCCGTCAACGCCACCCGCGACCGCTCCCGGCTCGCCATCACACCGGCACGGTGCGCCGCCAACAACCCGGCCAGGCTCCCGTGCGACACCACCACACCCTTCGGCCGACCCGTCGAACCCGACGTGTGGATCACATACGCCGCGTCCCCGGCCGAGGCCCGCGCGGCGGGGTTCGACTCCGGACCGGCCGCGTCGCCCGCCTCGACCACGGGCAGGCCGGTCAGCAGCTCCGGGTGCGGCCAGCGGTCGTCGGTGAGGACGAGGACGGGCTGCGCGTCGGCGAGTGTGCGGGCGGTGCGGTCGGCGGGGTACTCGGCGTCCAGCGGCAGATACACCCCGCCGGCCTTGAGCACCGCCAGCAGGCCCACCACCGACTCCATCGAACGCGGCAACGCCAGCGCCACACCGGACTCCGGCCCCACCCCCGCAGCGATCAACCGGTGCGCCAGCCGATTCGCCCGCAGATTCAACTCGGCGAACGTCAGACGCTCCGAGCCGCAGACGAGGGCCACCGCCTCCGGCATCCGCGCGGCCTGCTCCTCGAACACCGCCGGCACCAGCGGCACCCGCGACGGCAGCGGCGTGAACCCGCCACCCAGCAACGCGCCCCGCTCCTCCGCCGCCAGCAACTCCACCCGGCCGACCGGCAGTTCCGGGCTCTCCACCACAGCCCGCAAGAACCGCCCGAACCGCCCGGCCAACGACTCCACCGTCTCCCGGTCGAACAGATCCGTCGCGAAGTCGATCGCACAGTCGATCCCGGCGGGCTCGCCGTCCGCGTCGTAGACCTCCTCCATGATCACGTTGAGGTCGAACTTGGCGACCCCGGTGCCCGCCGGCAGTGCCTCGACGCGCAGGCCGGGCAGTTCCAGTTCGGCGTCCTCGTTGCTCTGCAGGACGAGCATCACCTGGAACAGCGGGTGGCGGGCCAGCGAGCGGACCGGGTTCAGCTCCTCCACCAGGCGCTCGAACGGCACGTCCTGGTGGCCGAACGCCCCCAGGTCCACCTCCCGTACCCGGCCCAGAAGTTCGGCGAAGCTCGGGTCACCCGCCGTATCGGTGCGCAACACCAGCGTGTTGACGAAGAACCCGACCAGCTCGTCCAGCGCCTCGTCCGAGCGCCCGGCCACCACCGTGCCGATCGGCACATCCGTGCCCGCACCCAGCCTGGTCAGCAGTGCCGCCAACGCCGCCTGCACCGTCATGAACAACGTCACCCGATGCGCACGCGACAACCCCACCAACCCGCGATGCAGATCGACACCCAGCGGCAGCACCACCCGATCACCCCGGTGCGACGCCGCCACACCACGCGGACGATCCACCGGCAACACCAGTTCTTCTGGAAGTTCCGCCAACATCCCACGCCAGTATTCGAGTTGCCTCGACAGCAGGCTGTTCGCGTCCGCCTCCTCCCCCAGCAGCCGGCGCTGCCAGAGCGCGTAGTCCGCGTACTGGACGGGCAGCGCCTCCACCACCGGCACCTCGCCACCGGACCGCACCGCGTACGCCATCGACAGATCCCGCAGCAGCGGACCCATCGACCAGCCGTCGCTGACGATGTGGTGCAGCACCAGGAGCAGCACGTGGCTCTCCTCGGCCACCCTCAGGAGGGTCGCGCGGAAGGGGGGTTCGGCCGCCAGGTCGAAGGGGCGGCGGGATTCCTCGTCCACGGCGGCGGCCAGCGCGTCGGCCGGGCAGTCCCGGCGTTCGACGGCGATCCGGGCCTCGTCGGGCGGCAGGATCCGCTGGTACGGCTCACCGTCCGCCTCGACCACGAGCGTGCGCAGGCTCTCGTGCCGCGCCACCACGTCGCCCAGCGCCGCCTCCAGCGCCGCCACCTCCAGCTCGCCGTCCAGCCGCAGCGCGACCGGCACGTTGTAGAGCGCGCTGGGGCCCTCCATCCGGTCGATCAGCCACAACCGCCGCTGCGCGAACGACAGCGGCACCCGCTCCGGACGCTCCACCTCCGCCGACAGCACCGGCCGACCGGCCACCGCGCCCGAACGGGCCGCGAGCCCCGCCACCGTCGGCGCCTCGAACACATCCCGCACCCCCAACTCCACCCCCAGCACCGACCGCACCCGGCTCAACAACCGCGTCGCCAGCAGGGAATGACCACCGAGCACGAAGAAGTCGTCGTCGACGCCCACCCGTTCGACACCGAGGACCTCGGCGAACACCCCGCAGAGGATCTCCTCCTCCGCCGTCCGCGCCGCCCGACCGCCACCGGCGGACTCCGCGAAGTCCGGCGCCGGGAGGGCGGTGCGGTCCAGCTTGCCGTTGGCGTTGAGCGGCAGCGCGTCCAGCCGGACGAAGGCGGCCGGCACCATGTGGGCGGGCAACTCGGCCGCGACCAGGGCGCGCAGCTCGGCGGGCTCCAGCGAGGAGGCGCCGACCAGGTAGGCGACCAGTCGCGCCCCGCCCGGGCCCTGCTCGTACGGCAGCACCGCCGCCTGGAGCACCTCGGGGTGTGCGGTCAGCGCGGTCTCGATCTCGCCGAGTTCGATCCGGAAGCCGCGGATCTTGACCTGGTGGTCGGTGCGGCCCAGGTACTCCAGCCCGCCGTCGCGGGAACGGCGCACCAGGTCGCCGGTGCGGTACATCCTGCCGCCGACTTCGAACGGGCAGGCCACGAACCGTTCCGCGGTCAGACCAGGACGGTTCAGGTAACCCCGGGCCAGACCCGCCCCCGACAGGTACAACTCACCGGGCACCCCGGCCGGCACCGGGTTCAACCCCCCGTCCAGCACATAGGCGCGGAGGTTGCCGAGGGGGTGGCCGATCAACGGGCGCTCGCTGTCGGCGAGGCGGTGGTACAGGGCGTCGACGGTGCACTCGGTCGGGCCGTACAGGTTGTACGCGATCAGGTCCGGAGCGTCCCGCAGGGTGGTCCACAGGGCCTGGCCGGTGGCCTCGCCGCCGAGCAGCAGCAGGGCCGGCGGGCAGCGGGTGAGCAGTCCCTCCTCGATCAGCTGGTCCGCGTAGGTGGGGGTGAGGTCGAGGACGTCGATCCCGGTGCGCTCGGCGTGGCGCACCAGCGCGGCGGCGTCGCGGCGCACGTCGTCGCCGATCAGGTGCAGCTCGTGCCCGCCCGCGAGCCAGAGGAAGCCCTCCAGGGAGGCGTCGAAGGACAGCGAGGCGGTGAGCGCGACCGTCAGCCGGCGGCCCGGCCGGGCACGCTCGACGGCGGCCGCGGTCTCGGTGCGGTGGAAGGCCAGCAGATTGGCGAAGTTGCCGCAGGAGACCACGACGCCCTTGGGCCTGCCGGTGGAGCCGGAGGTGTAGATGACGTAGGCGGCGTGCCCCGGGTGGGCGGTGCCGGGCAGGTCGTGGGCGTCGCGGGAGGCCCGCAGCGCCTCGTCGACGAGCAGCACGGTGCGTCCGTCCAGCGACTCGGCGAGCGGCCAGCGGTGGTCGGTGAGCACGACCGCCGGGGCGGAGTCGGCCAGCATGTAGGCGATCCGCTCCGCCGGGTACTCCGGGTCCAGGGGCAGGAAGGCCGCACCGGCCTTCAGCGTCGCCAGCGTGGCGACCACCGACTCCACGGAGCGCGGCAGGGCGAGGGCGACCACGGTGTCCGGTCCGGCGCCCTCGTCGGCGAGGGCGCGGGCCAGCCGGTTGGCCCGGGCGTTCAGCTCCGCGAAGGTCAGCGACTCGGGGCCGCAGACCAGGGCGACGGCCCCGGGGGTGCGCGCGACCTGCTCCTCGAACACCGTCAGGTAGGGCGTGCCGGCGTCCGGCAGCGCCGTGTCGTTCCACCCGGCGAGCGTGTGCCGCTCTGCCTCGCCGAGCACCTCCAGGGCGGCGACCGGGCGCTCGGGGTCCTCGACCGCCTGGCGCAGGATCAGCTCCAGGGCGGTGGCGAGCCGCCGGACCGTCTCCCGGTCGAACAGGTCGGTCGCGTACTCCAGGCCGCCGCTGAGCCCGGCCCGGGAGCCGTCGGCGGCGAGCCGCTCGACCAGGCTGAGGGTGAGGTCGAAGGTCGCGGTGCCGAAGTCGACCGGCTCCTCGGTCACGGTGATGCCGGGCAGGTCCGGCCCGTCCTCGGGGGTGCCGGCGAAGGCCAGCATCACCTGGAACAGGGGGTGGCGGGCCAGCGACCGGGCCGGGTTCAGCTCCTCCACCAGCGACTCGAACGGCGTGTCCTGGTGCTCGTAGGCCGCGAGGTCGGTGTCCCGGACGCGGCGCAGCAGTTCGGCGAAGCTCGGCCGGCCGGAGAGGTCGGTGCGCAGCACCAGGGTGTTGGCGAAGTAGCCGACCAGGTCGGTGACGGCCTCGTCGAGGCGGCCGGCCACCGGGGTGCCGATCGGCAGGTCGGTGCCGGCGCCGAAGCGGTGCAGCAGGGTGGCGTAGGCGGCCTGGAGGACCATGAACAGGGTCGCGCCGTGCTGGGTGGCGAGCTCGCCGAGGCGGGCGTGCAGTTCGGCGTCGAGCTCCAGCGGGACGACGGTGCCGCGGTGGGTGGCGACCGGCGGCCGGGAGCGGTCCGCGGGCAGCGGAAGCTCCTCCGGCAGGTCGGCCAGCGCGTCGCGCCAGTAGGCGAGTTGGCGGGCGGCCAGGCTCTGCGGGTCGTCCTCGTCGCCGAGCAGTTCGCGCTGCCAGAGCGCGTGGTCGGCGTACTGGACGGGCAGCGGCTCCCAGTCGGGGGCGCGGCCGGTGAGCCGGGCCCGGTAGGCGTCGGCGAGGTCGTGGTACAGCGGGCCGAGCGAGGCGCCGTCCCCGGCGATGTGGTGCAGGACGAGGACCAGCACGTGCTCGTCCGGGCCCTCGGGCCGCAGGTAGGCGTGCACGGGCAGGTCGGCGGCCAGGTCGAAGGTGTGCCGGGCGAGTTCGTCCACCGGGCGGTCGGTGGTGGTGAGCAGCGGCGCGGTCGGCCCGTCGAGGACGCGCTGGTACGGGACACCGTCGTGTTCCCCGAAGACGGTGCGCAGGGCCTCGTGCCGCCGGACGGTGTCGCCGAGGGCGTCCGCCAGGGCGGCGGGGTCGAGCGGGCCGCGCAGCCGCAGGGCGAGGGTCACGTTGTAGGTGGCGGCGGGGCCCTCGGCCTGGGCCAGGAACCAGAGGCGGCGCTGGGCGAAGGAGAGCGGCACCCGGTCGGGCCGGGGGCCGGGCCGCAGCGCCGGACGGGCCGGGGCGGGCGTGTCGGCCGGGCGGTCGGCGAGCCGGTCGGTGAGCCCGGCGACGGTGGGGGCCTGGAAGAGGTCGCCGATGGCGAGTTCGATGCCGAGTTCGGCGCGGGCCCGCCCGGTGAGGCGGGTGGCGAGCAGCGAGTGGCCGCCGAGGGCGAAGAAGTCGTCGTCGATGGTGATGTCGTCGATGCCGAGCAGGTCGCCGAAGAGTTCGCACAGCGCCCGTTCGCGCTCGTCGCGGGGGGTGCGGCCGGTGCCGTCGGCGGCGACGTCCGGGGCGGGCAGGGCCCGGCGGTCGACCTTGCCGTTGGCGTTGAGCGGCAGGGCGTCGAGCAGGACGACGGCGGAGGGGACCATGTAGCCGGGCAGCGTGGTGCCGGCGAAGGTGCGCAGCTCGGCCGGGGTGAGCGAGGTGTCGGCGGTGCAGTAGGCGACCAGCCGGGTGTCGCCGGGGCGGTCCTCACGGGCGATCACGATGACCTGGCGCACGGCGGGGTGGCGGGAGAGCGCCGCCTCGATCTCGCCGAGTTCGATCCGGAAGCCGCGCAGTTTGACCTGGCCGTCGATCCGGCCGAGGAACTCCACGGCACCGTCGGCGCGCAGCCGCACGAGGTCGCCGGTGCGGTACATCCGCTCCCCGGGCGCGTACGGGCAGGCGACGAAGCGCTCCGCGGTCAGCCCCGGCCGGTTCAGGTAGCCCCGGGCCAGGCCGGCGCCGGCGATGTACAGCTCTCCCGGGACGCCGGGCGGGACGGGGCGCAGCCGGGCGTCGAGGACGTGGCTGCGCATGTTGTCGAGCGGGCGGCCGATCGGCACCCGGGGCCCGTCGAGGTCGGCGGGGGTGAGCGGGTGGTGGGTCGCGAAGGTGGTGGTCTCGGTGGGCCCGTAGACGTGGGCGAGCAGCAGGTCGGGGCAGGCGTCCAGGACGCGCCGCAGCAGGGTGCCGGAGGCGGCCTCGCCTCCGGTGCAGACCACCCGCAGGGCGGCGAAGGTCTGCGGGGCCTGCTCGGCGACGAGGTCGAACAGGGCCTTGGTGAGGAACACGGCGGTGACGTCGTGGCGGGTGGCGACGGCGTGCAGGGCGGTGGCGTCGAGGGCGCCGGGCGGGGCGACCACGACGGTGCCGCCGGACAGCAGGGGCGTCCAGATCTCGTAGGTGGCGGCGTCGAAGGCGTGCGGGGAGTGCAGCAGGACCCGCTCGTGCCGGCCGTCCCGCCAGCGCCGGTCGGCGGCGAGGTCGAGGACGTCGCGGTGGCGGACGGCGACGCCCTTGGGGCGGCCGGTGGAGCCGGAGGTGTACATCGCGTAGGCGAGCTGGTCCGGGTGGACGGGCGTGCCGGGGCGGTGGGCGGGGGCGTCGGCCTCGTCGCCGGGGCGGACCACCACGGCCTCGTGCGGGAAGCCGGGGTCGGCGCGGTCGGTGAGCAGTACGGGGGCGCCGGTGTCGGCCAGCACGTCGGTCATCCGCTCGGGCGGCAGGCCGGGGTGCATGGGCACGTAGCAGCCGCCGGCCTTGAGGATCGCCAGGGTGGCGACGACGACCTCGACGGAGCGCTCCATCAGCATCGCGACGGGGGTCTCGGTGCCGACGCCGAGGGAGATCAGGTGGTGCGCGAGGCGGTTGGCCCGGGCGTCGAGTTCGGCGTAGTCGAGGGTGCCGCCGTCGTGGGCGAGGGCGGTGGCGTGCGGGGTGAGGTCGGCCTGGCGTTCGAAGGACTCGGCCAGGGTGCCGGGCCGGTGCGGGGCGTCGGTGGCGTTCCACTCGGTGAGGATGCGGGTGCGCTCCTCGGGGGTGAGGACGTCGATGGTGCCGATGGGGGCGTGCGGGTCGGCGGCGGCGGCGGTCAGGAGCAGGCCGAGCCGGGTGGCCAGGGCGGCGACGGTGGTGTGGTCGTAGAGGTCGGCGGCGTACTCGATCGAGCCGGTGAGCCCGGCGGGCGCGCCGTCGGGGCCGTGGCGTTCGGCGATGCCGATGTTGAGGTCGAACTTGGCGACCCGCAGGCCGATCGGCTCGGGTGCGGACTCCACCCCGGGCAGCGCGAGTTCGGCCTCCTGCCCGTGGTTCTGCAGGACCAGCAGGGTCTGGAACAGCGGGTGGCGGCCGAGCGCGCGGGACGGGTTGAGCTCCTCGACGAGGCGCTCGAAGGGGACGTCCTGGTGGGCGAAGGCGTCGAGCTGGGCCTCCCGGACCCGGCCGAGCAGTTCGGTGAAGCTCGGGTCGCCGGAAGTGTCGGCGCGCAGTACCAGCGAGTTGACGAAGAAGCCGACCAGCTCGTCCAGGGCCTCGTCGGCGCGGCCGGCGAGGCCGGTGCCGAGCGGGATGTCGGTGCCGGCGCCGAGCCTGGTGAACAGTGCGGCCAGGCCGGCCTGGAGCACGGTGAACAGGGTGGTGCGGTGCGTCCGGGCGAGGTCGAGCAGGGCGGTGTGCAGGTCGGCGCCCCAGGCGAGGTCCACCGAGTCGGCGGCGCCGGTGGGGGCGGGCGGTCGGGGGCGGCCCGTCGGCAGCTCCAGTTCCTCCGGGAGACCGGCCAACGCGGTTCGCCAGTGGTCGAGTTGGCGGGCGAGCAGGCTCTCGGGGTCTCGCTCGTCGCCGAGCAGTTCGCGCTGCCAGAGCGCGTAGTCGGCGTACTGGACGGGCAGCGGCTCCCAGTCGGGGGCGCGGCCGGTGAGCCGGGCCCGGTAGGCGGTGGCGAGGTCGCGCAGCAGCGGGCCGAGCGACCAGCCGTCGCCGGCGATGTGGTGCAGGACGACGAGCAGCACGTGCTCGGTCGGGGCGAGAGTGAACACCGTGACCCGGATGGGCAGTTCGCGGCTCAGCTCGAAGGTCTCGGCGGCGGCCGCGTCCCGGCGGGCGGGGTAGTCGTCCGGTGCGCAGTCCACGACCAGGAAGCGCGGCTGCGCCTCCTCGGTCGGCAGGATCCGCTGCACCGGGACTCCCCCGGTCACCGGGAACACCGTCCGCAGGGCCTCGTGCCGGGCGACCACGTCCACCGTCGCGGCGCGCAGCGCGGCGGTGTCGAGCTCGCCGCGCAGGCGCAGGGCGAACGGAAGGTTGTACAGCGCGGTCGGCCCCTCGATCTGGTCGATCAGCCAGAGACGCTGTTGTGCGTACGAAACCGGGATCACGGTGCTTCCTCTACTCACGTCACGGCACGGGGTGTTCGGAACCGGGCGGTCAGGCGACGGCCAGGGTGGGCCGGACGCTGGGCCGGCAGTCCAGGACGTCGAGGGGCTGCCCCATCGCGACGGCGATCCTGCGGTCGCCGCGGTACGGGTCCCGGCCGTGCGCGCAGAGCACGTTGTCGACCAGCATCACGTCGCCGGCCTGCCAGCGCTCGCGCACGGTCGCGGCGTGGTACGCCTCGTTCAGGGCGTCGACGTCGGCGCGCTCCAGCGGTGCGCCGTCCCCGAATCCGGTGTTGAACGGGAAGCCGTCCGGGCCGAACTCGTCGGTCATCGCCTCGCGGATGTCCGGGTCGAGCGACCACTCGCTCCAGAACGCGAGGTGGTTGAACCAGACCTCCTCGCCGGTCGCCGGGTGGTGGATGGTGCCGGGGCGCAGCTGGCCGGTGCGCAGGTTGCCGTCCGGCAGCCACTCCCAGGTGATGCCGTTCTCCCGGCAGTAGGCCTCGACCTCGGCCCGGTCCTCGGTGGCGAAGGCGGTGCGCCAGCCGAGGGAGACGTAGTCCGAGTAGTTGCGGGTGAGTGTCCAGCCGGACGTCCGCATCCGCTCGACCAGGTGCGCGGGCAGCCGGCCGAGCACCTGGCGGCAGTCGGCCGTCGGGGTGGCGCCGCCCTCCTCGGGGGCGGTCAGACAGGCGAAGAGCAGCCGGCCCGGGAAGGTGAGGGTGTAGCTGTTCTCGTTGTGCATCCGGATCGGCTGGGGCGACGGCAGGTCGGTGGAGGAGAAGACTCCGTTGCCGTAGTCACTGCGCGGGGTGGCCTTCTCCCGGTAGGGGGTGCGCTCGGGGATGAGGACGTCGCGCACGGCCGCGACGTCCTCGGTGCTCGCGACCGGCAGGCCGCGCAGGAAGATCGTGCCGTGCCGGTGCAGGGCTTCGGTGAGCTCGCTCTCGTTCTCGCGCAGCCAGTCGCGGGCCTCGCCGATGTCGGCGGTGCGCGGGGCGTGGGCGAGGGCCGGGCGGCCGGGGTTCAGTTCCCAGGTCAGCATGGTCGCGCTCACTGCCGGGCGAGGGAGGCGGTCAGGCTGGCGGGCCGGATGTCGGTCCAGTTGGCCTCGATGTAGTCGAGGCAGCCCTGGCGGGTGTCCTCGCCGTGGACGGTGGTCCAGCCGGCCGGCGCGTCGATCCAGACCGGCCACAGCGAGTGCTGGTTCTCGTCGTTGACCAGCACCAGGTAGCCGGCGTTGTCGTCCTCGAACGGGTTGCTCATGGTGTCCTCCTTGGGTTGTTTCGAAGGTAGGGGCGGGCCGGGGGGCGGAACGGCAGGAGTCGCGGCAGGAACGCGGCAGTTCGGCTCGCGCGGGGCTCCTGCCGTCGGGCCCCTGGTCAGCGCGGGGTGTGCCGGGCGGTTCAGCGCGGGGTGAGGCGCACCGGGAAGTGGTCCAGGCCGAAGTTGATGATCGAGCGGTTGTGGACGACCGGGCCGGTCGGTTCGATCACGGCGACGCGTTCCAGCATCGCCGTGAACAGGGCGCCGAGTTCGGCCTTGGCCAGCGGCGCGCCGATGCAGTAGTGGGCGCCGAGGCCGAGGGCGAGGTGCTTGTTGGGGGCGCGGTCGAGCCGGATCTCCTCGGGCCGGTCGAAGGCCTCCGGGTCCCGGTTGGCGGACCACACCCAGACCGCGACCCGGTCGCCGCGCCGGATGGTGCGGCCGTCGAGCTCGGTGTCCCGGCTCGCGGTGCGCAGGGTGTGCAGTCCGACCGACGTCCAGCGCAGGAGTTCGTCCACTGCCGCGTCCATGCCGACCTCGCCCCGCTGCAACTGCCGCCAGAGGTCAGGGTGTTGGACGAGGGTGTGGAGGCCCATGGCCGCGGTGTGGCGGACGGTCTGGACGCCGCCGACCACGATGTTGTCCAGGTTGAGGACGACGTCCTCGACCGGCAGCAGCTTGCCGCCGACCCGGTAGGTGGCCATCATGCTGATCAGGTCGTCGCGCGGGTCGGTGCGGCGCAGCATCACCTGGTGCAGCAGGTAGGGGATGAGCTGCTGGTGACCGGCCCGGCGCTCCTCGGGGGTGCGGCCGAGGAAGGCGACGTCGCAGACCCGCTCGACCATCTCGCGGTCCTTCTCGGGGACGTCCAGGAGGTCGCACATGACGGACAGCGGCAGGGCGGAGACGGCGTCGACGAGGTCGACCTCGCCCCGCTCGACGGCCTGGTCGACGATCGAGGCGGCGAGTTCGGCGATGCCGCGGGACGCTCCGCGCACCGGGCCGGGGGCGAAGAACGGGTTGGCGGGCGCGCGGAGTTCGCGGTGCCGGGGCGGGTCGGTGAGGGCCATCATCCGGCCGGAGCCGACCGGGACGTTGCCCTCGCCGGCACCGAGCAGCGAGCCCTGCTCGGAGCTGTAGAGCGTGGCGTTGCGCAGCACCTCCGCGGAGTGCCGGTAGGAGAGCACCGACCAGATCGGCCCGTCGTCGACGGTGTCGGTGCGGTGGACGGAGGCCTCCCGGCGCAGTTCCGCGACCAGGGCGGGGGTGCCGGGGAGGGCCCACAGGCCCGGGTCGGTGAGGTCGACCGGGGTGGTGGTCAGCATGGGGACTCCGTCGTGGACTGGTCGGCGGCGGCGCCGGCCCGGTGGCCCGGGCCCGGTCGCTCGATGAGGGAGGTCAGCAGGTCGACCGGGCCGGGCCCGTCGACGGTGGCGAGCAGGTGGCCGCCGGGGACGACGTGGTGGCCGGAGGCGCCACGGGTGTGGACCGCCCAGCCCTGGAGCCCGGCGGAACCGAGCATCGGGTCGTCGACGCCGGCGACGGTGTGCAGGTCCGAGCCGATCGGCGGGTGCGGGCGGGGGCGGTAGGTGGCGACCACGGCCAGGTCGGTACGGATCCCCTGGAGCGCGTGTTCCTTCAACTCGGCATCGGCCTCGATGAGTTCACCCATGCCGGCGAGGCGGAGCAGGTCGTCGGCGGTGTGCTGCGGGCGGTCCCGCCCGGCCCAGGTGGCGGGCGGCGAGGCGGAGGCGGCGACCACCAGTTCGGGCCGCCGTTCGGCGGGCAGCGCCCGGGCGACCTCGTAGCCGAGCAGAGCGCCGAAGCTCTGCCCGTAGAAGCCGAATCGGCCCGTCAGGTGCGGGGTGAGGGCGTCCACGACGGCGTCGACCAGCAGGTCGAAGCTCGCGGGCATCGGGTGGCCGAGGCGGCCGCCGCGGGCGGGCGGGCGCAGGGCCCAGACCTCGGCGGTCGGGGCGAGGGCACGGGCGAGCGGGGTGTAGGCGGTGGCGTCGCCCCCGGCGTGCGGGAAGCAGAACAGCCGGAACGGGCGGTGCGGTTGGGGCACGGGGACGAGCAGCCAGTCCCCCTCGACGCGGGGGCGCACCCGCGCGGCGGTGGTCATGCGCCGCCGACCCGGGCGCGGGCGGTCAGGGCGGGCCGGGGGGCGGCGGTGCCGGCCTCGACGGCGTGCTCGACGGTGGCGGTGAAGGCGGCCAGGTCGGCCGAGTCCAGCAGGTGGCGCAGTTGGAGCTCGATGCCGAGCCGGCGGCGCAGCAGGTGGACGACGCGCAGTGCGGCGAGCGAGTGGCCGCCGAGCGAGAAGAAGTCGTCGGCGGGTGTGACGCCGGTCAGGCCGAGCACGGTGCGCCAGACCTCGGCGACCTGCTCCGCCAGCCCGCCGGCGCCCTCGGAGGGCGCCTCCTCGACCGCGGGGACGGGCAGCGCCGTGAGGTCGACCTTGCCGTTCGGGGTGAGCGGCATGGCGTCCAGCACGGTGATCACCGAGGGCACCAGGTGCGCGGGCAGGGCGGCCCGCAGCCGCTCGGTCAGCTCGGCGGCGGTGACGCCGCCGGTGACGTAGCCGGCGAGCCGGCGGTCGCCGGGGGCGGGCTCGTGGACGGTGACGGCGGCGGCCTGGACGCCCTCCAGCCGGGCCAGCGCGTGCTCGACCTCGCCGAGTTCGATCCGGTAGCCGCGCAGTTTGACCTGGCGGTCCACCCGGCCGACGTACTCCAGTCGGCCGCCCTCGCCGCGCCGGGCCTGGTCGCCGGTGCGGTACATCCTCTCGCCGGGGGCGGACGGGTCGGCGACGAAGCGGCCGGCGGTCAGCCCGGGGCGGCCCGGGTAGCCGTGGGCGAGCCCGGGCCCGGCGAGGTACAGCTCGCCGACGAGGCCGTCGGCGACCGGGGCGAGCCGCTCGTCCAGGAGGTGGAGGCGCACGCCGGGCAGCGGCTCGCCCAGGTGCGGCCCGGGGCCGCTGATCGGCGCGGTGACGGCGTCGACGGTGCACTCGGTGGGCCCGTACAGGTTGAGCGCGTCGATGCCGCCGTCGGCGAGTTCCCGCCAGGTGTGCTCGGGGACGGGCTCGCCGCCCATGAACAGCCGCGGCACCCGGGCGCCGGTGAGCGGCTCGCGCAGCAGCTCCCAGTGCGAGGGGGTCAGGTCGAGGTCGGTGACGGCGTGCTCGGCCAGCAGGGCGGCCACCCGGGCGGGGTCGGCGCGGTGCTCGTCGCCGATGACCAGGACGGTGTCGCCGCGGCAGATCCGGGCCCACTGCTGGACGGAGGCGTCGAAGGAGACGCTGGCGTTCCAGCCGACCACCCCGGGCTCGGCGCGGTAGGCGCCGGTGGCCTCCAGTGCCTCCACCAGGGCGGCGACGGCGCCGCGCGGCACCTCGACGCCCTTGGGGAGCCCGGTGGAGCCGGAGGTGTAGATGACGTAGGCGGGGTCGAGCGGGTCGGCCGCCTCCGGCAGGTCAAGCCCGTCGGCAGCGGCGTCCGGGCCCAGGACCGGCACGCCCTGGACCGCCGCGAGGCCGTCGGCGCTGATCAGGGCCGCGAGCCGCGCGTCGGCGGCCATGAAGGCCAGCCGCTCGGCGGGGTAGGCCGGGTCGAGCGGGACGTAGGCGGCGCCGGCCCGCCAGACGGCGAGCAGGGCGACCGGCAGGTCGGCGGTGCGGGCGAGGTGGACGCCGACCCGGTCGCCGCGGCCGACGCCGTGGGCGCGCAGGGCGCGGGCCAGCGCGGCGGTGCGCAGGTCGAGTTCGGCGAAGTCCAGGCGGGCCGCTCCGGCGAGGACGGCGGTGCGCTCGGGGTGCGCGGCGGCGGCATCGCGCAGGCGGTGCAGGAGGTCGGTCATGACGGTTCCTCAGGACTCTCGGACGGAGGCGGCCATGGTGCGCAGGGCTGCCGTGTAGGTGTCGATGAACTGCTCGGCGGTGGTGTCGGTGACCAGGGAGCGCTGGTGGTCCACGGCGAGCAGCACGCGCTGCGAGACCGGGTCCTGGATCAGCGAGGCGCCGAACGCGAAGCTGTTGGGCTCGTGGCGCAGGGTCGGCTCGCAGCCGATCCGGCCGTCCACGATGCGGGCCGAGCTGAGCTGGCCCAGGGCGTGGAAGCGCAGGTAGCCGAACTGGCTGTCCAGCGCGGTGTCGGTCATCAGCCGGGCGAGCCGGGCGAAGGGCACCCGGCGGTGCGGCATCATGTCCAGCTCCTCCCGGTGCACCTCGCGCGCCAGGGCGAGCAGGTCGCCGGTGGGCTCGCAGCTCAGCGGGACGGTGTTGAGGAACAGCCCGTACACCTCGGTGCCGCCGAGCCGTTCCAGCCGGCCGTTCACGGCGAGGCCGGTGGTGACGCGCCGTCGCCCGGTGATGGCGGCGAGGGCGTGCAGGTGGGCCGCGAGCGCGACCGACTTGACGGGCACCGCCAGCGCGTCGGCGACCAGCCGCAGCTGTCCGGGCGCCTCGGGCAGCACCCGCTCGACGGTGCGCGGCGCCTCGTGCACGTCCTCGCTGCCGGGGAACAGCTGGCCGCTGACGCCGGACAGCCGGTCGCGCCAGTACGCGAGCGACTGCTCGTCCTGGGCGGCCTGCCGTTCGACGGCCACGAAGTCGCGGAAGGCGGTGCGCGGCGGTGGGGCGGGGGCGCCGAGCGGGTCGGCGGCCAGGGCGGTGTGGCGCTCCAGGATCTCGGTGAGCAGCGAGGTGAAGCTCCAGCCGTCGAGGATGGCGTGGTGCTCGGAGATGGTGAGCTGGAAGGCGTCCTCGGCGAGGCGCTGCACGGTGATCCGGAACAGCGGCGGGGTGGTGAGGTCGAAGGGCGTCCACCGGTGGGTGTCGAACACCGCGCGGATCGCCGTGTCCTGGTCCTGGTCCGGCTCGCCGCGCAGGTCGGTGAACTCGACGGGCGCGGGCACTCGGCCGTGCACGAGTTGCAGCGGTTCGCCGTAGCCGGACAGGTCGAGGCCGGTGCGCAGCACCGCGTGGCGGTCCATCGCCTCGGCGACCGAGCGGCGGAAGGCCCGTTCGTCGAGGTCGCCCGAGAGCCGGTAGGAGTTGACGTTGTGGTAGCTGTCGGTGCCGCCGGCGATCTCCATGTGGAAGACCATGGAGAGCTGCATGGAGACCATCGGGTAGGCGTCGGTGAGGCCGGGCGGCAGGTCCTCGCGGTCCTCCGGGGTGATCAGGGCGAAGGGCTCGTGGCCGGCCGGGCCGTCGGCGACGGGCTTCGCCAGCGGCAGCAGGGCGGCGACCGTGGGGGCGTTGAAGACGTCCCGCAGGCTCACCCCCCAGCCGCGCTCGTGCAGCGCGCCGGCGAGCTGGACGGCCCGGATGGAGTCGCCGCCGAGGTGGAAGAAGTCGTCGTGGACGCCGATGCCGTCCACCCCGAGGACCTCCGTCCAGACGGCGGCGAAGGCCTCCTCCTCCGGGGTGCGCGGCTCGACGTGGCGGCCTCCGGTGGCCGCGGCGCGCTGGCCGGGGGCGGGCAGCGCGGCGCGGTCCACCTTGCCGTTGACGGTGAGCGGCAGCGACTCCAGGACGGTGAAGCTCGCCGGGACCATGTACGGGGGCAGCGAGCGGCCGAGGAAGCCGCGGACGTCGGCGGGCTCGCGCCCGGTGACGTACGCGGCGAGCCGGTCCTCGTGCACGGTGACCACGCAGGCCTCGACGTCGGGGTGGGCGGCGAGCGCGTTCTCGATCTCGCCGAGCTCGATCCGGAAGCCGCGCAGCTTGACCTGGAAGTCGGCGCGTCCGATGTACTCCAGGCCGCCGCCGGGCAGGCGCCGGGCGACGTCGCCGGTGCGGTAGAGCCGCGCCCCGGGCGGGCCGTAGGGGTCGGCGACGAAACGGCCCGCGGTGAGGCCGGGGCGGCCCCAGTAGCCGTGGGCGAGGCTGCCGCCGCCGATGTACAGCTCGCCGGCCGCGCCGGGCGGCACCGGACGCAGCCAGTCGTCCAGGACCTGGGCGGTGAGGTGCGGCATGGGCGCGCCGATCAGGCTGCGCTCGAAGCCGGCGCTGCCGGCCAGGTCGTGGGTGGTGACGTGGACGGTGGTCTCGGTGATGCCGTACAGGTTGCAGAGCCGGGCCGGGGGCGGCGGGTCGAGTTCGAACCAGCGCTGGACGACGCCCGGGTCCAGTGCCTCCCCGCCGAGCATGATCCACTTCAGTGCGGACAGGTCGCGCGGGCCGCGCCGCAGCACGGGCTCCAGCTGGCGCAGCGCCGAGGGGGTGAGGCAGAGGAAGGAGACCCGCTCCTGCTCCAGCAGTTCGGCGAACTCCTCCGGCGAGCGGCTGGTGACGTAGGGGACGACGACCAGGCGGGCACCGTGCAGCAGGGCGCCCCACATCTCCCAGACCGTCCAGTCGAAGGCGTAGCTGTGGAAGAGCGTCCAGGTCTCCTCCGGGCCGAAGCCGAAGTGCTCCGCGCCGTCCGCCAGGAGCCGGCTGACGTGCTCGTGGGCGACGGCGACGCCCTTGGGGCGGCCGGTGGAGCCGGAGGTGAAGATGATGTAGGCGACGTCCCCGGGGCGGCCGGCGGCCGGTGGCCGGTGGTCCGGCCGGGCGGCCAGGTCGGCGGCCTCGGCGGTCAGGTCGTAGGCCTGCCAGGGGCCTTCGGGGACCCGGTCCGGGCGGTCGGTGACGACGAGGGTGACGTCGGCGTCGTCGAAGACGAGCGCGGCGCGGTCGGCGGGGGCGGCGAGGTCCACGGGCACGTACGCGGCGCCGGTCTTGAGCACGCCGAGGACGGTGACCAGGACGTCGGCCGTGCGGTCCAGCAGCATGCCGACGCGGTCGCCGGGGCCGGCCCCGCGGGCGCGCAGGGCGTGGGCCAGGCGGTTGGCCCGGCGGTCGAGTTCGGCGTAGCCCAGCGTGCGGCCGGAGTCGCTGACGGCGGGCCGGTCGGGGTGGGCGTCGGCGGCCTGCTCGAACAGCCGGTGCAGGCAGTGGCCGGGGGTGTCGGTGGCCCGGACGGCCTCGGCCCCGGCGGTGCGGCCGGTCAGCCGCAGCACGGTGGCGTCGGGGTCGTCCAGGGCCGCGGTGAGCAGGGCGCCGAAGTCGGCGGCCAGCCGGCGCACCGTCCCGGCGTCGAACAGCTCGCTGCGGTACTCGGCCTCGCCGCGCAGTTCGCCGCCGGGGTCGCCTCCGGTGCCGTCTCCGGTGCCGCCGACCGCCCCGCCGCCGGTCCCGGTGCTGTCGAAGACGGACCAGGTGAGGTCGAACTTGCTGGTGCCGTTGGAGCGCACCCGGCTCTCGGCGGTGGCCGGGCCGAGCACGAGCGGGGTGCGGTCCTCGTCGTGGGCGCCGAACACCACCTGGACCACCGGCGGGTGCTGCGCGGTGCGGGCGGCGCCGAGCTGGTCGACCAGGTGGTCGAAGGGCACGTCGAGGTAGCCGTAGGCGTCGAAGGCCACGTCCTGGACGTGCTCCAGCAGGCCGCGGAAGGTCAACCCGGGCGCGAGCCGCAGGCGCAGCGGCAGCAGGTTGACGAAGTAGCCGAGCAGGTGCTCCAGTTCGGGGCGGTTGCGGGTGGTGACCGGGGTGCCGATCACCAGGTCGTCGGCGCCGGTCCAGCGGTTCAGCAGCAGGGCGAAGGCGGCTAGTTGGACGGTGAAGGGGGTGACGCCCTCCGCCTCCGCCAGGGCGCGCACCTTCGCGGCCGTGCCGGGGGCGAGCCCGAACTCCTCGGTCCGTCCTGCCGCGCCGCGCTCGGCGGGCCGGGGCCGGTCGGTGGGCAGCTCCAGCAGGGCGGGTGCGCCGTGCAGTTCCTCCTTCCAGTAGGTCAGGTGCTCCTCGTAGGAGGTGCCGAGCTCCTCCACCGCGTAGTCGGCGTACTGCTCGGTCAGCTCCGGCAGGTCGGCCTGCCGGCCCTGCACCGCGGCGCCGTACAGGTCGGCGAGTTCACGCTCGAAGACCTCGGCGGACCAGCCGTCCCAGACGATGTGGTGGACGGTGAACAGCAGGGTGGTGCGTTCGTCCGCCAGCCGGAAGGCCTCGGCGCGCAGCAGCGGGCCGGCGGCCAGGTCGAAGGGTTCGGCGCAGCGGGCGGTGAGCAGTTCCTCCAGGCGTCCGGCCTGCTCGGGGCCGCCCGCGCCTGGTCCGGCCGGGCGCAGGTCGGTCACCGCGAGCGGCACGGCGAGGGTGTGGTGGACCTGCTGGCGGGGGCCGTCGGAGTGCAGCGCGAAGGTGGTGCGCAGCACCTCGTGCCGGGCCACCACGGCGTCCAGCGCGCGCTGGAGCAGCGGGAGGTCCAACGGGCCGGTGACGTCGACGGTCCAGGGGGTGCAGTAGGTGACGGCCTGCGGATCGAGGCGGTCGAGGAACCAGAGGCCGCGTTGCAGCCCCGAGACGGGCGCGGTGCGCGCCGGGTGGTCGGACGGGCCCACGGCCTCGTTCCCTTCGTCTGCGGTGCGGCCCGTCATCGGGCGGCCAGCCGTTCGGCGATGGCGCTCACGGTCCTGGCCCGGAACACCAGTTGCGGGGGGACGCGGGTGCCGGTCTCCCGGGACAGCCGCATCGCGACCCGGACGGCGGCCAGCGAGTTGCCGCCGATCCGGAAGAAGTTGTCCTCCCGGCCGACCTCGGCGAGGTCGAGGACCTCGCGCACGGCCTCGACGACCAGCCGTTCGGTCTCGGTCAGCGGATCGCGGGCGGCGGCCCGACGCCCGGCGGGGGCGGGCAGCGCCTTCCGGTCGACCTTGCCGTTGTGGTTGAGCGGCAGGGCGTCCAGGACGTCCAGGGTGGCGGGCACCATGTGCTCGGGCAGCAGCCCGGCCAGGTGGTCGAGCAGCGCGTCCGGGTCCGGTGCGTCGGCGCCGACGGTGACGTAGGCGGCGAGGCGGTGGTCGCCCGGGGCGGGCTCGTGGACGGTGACGGCGGCCTCCTGGACGGCGGGGTGCCGGGTGAGCGCGTCCTCGATCTCGCCGGGCTCGACCCGGAAGCCGCGGATCTTGACCTGGTCGTCGATCCGGCCGGTGACCTCCAGCAGGCCCTCGGCGTTGACGTAGCCGAGGTCCCCGGTGCGGTAGAGGCGCTCGCCGGGGGCGCCGAACGGGGCGGCGACGAAGCGCTCGGCGGTGAGGCCGGGCCGGCCGAGGTAGCCGTAGGCGAGACCGCCCCCGGAGGCGTACAGCTCGCCGGTCACGCCGGGCTCGACGGGGCGCAGCCGCTCGTCCAGGACGACGATGCCCTTGCCGTTCAGCGCGACGCCGATCGGGACGGAGCTGCCGGTGACGTCCGAGGGGCGGACGTCGTGGCAGGTGGTCAGGCCGAGGCTCTCGACCGGGCCGTAGCCGTTGGCGACCACCAGGCCCGGGTGGCTCTCCAGGGCCTTGGCCACGTGGGTGACGGAGGCCCGCTCGCCGGCCGTGATGGCCAGCTTGAGGCCGTCGTAGGTCTCCGGGAACTCCTCCAGCAGGAAGTTGAACAGGCTGGCGGAGAGCTGGAGTTCGGTGACGCCGTGGCGGCGGGTCAGCTCGGCGATGGCCTGCGGGTCGGGGCGCTGGCCGGGCTGTAGGACGCACGCGCCGCCGAAGCAGAGCGCGCCGTAGAGCTCCAGCGCGAAGGCGTCCCAGGAGACCGGCGAGCACTGGAGCCAGACCTCGTCCGGGCCGAAGCGGGCGTAGTCCTGCCCGAGGTAGGTGGTGGTGAGCGCGCGGTGCGGGACGGCCGCGCCCTTGGGCCGGCCGGTGGAGCCGGAGGTGAACATCACGCAGGCGAGGTCGGCGCCGTCGACCGGCAGGCCGAGGTCGTGCGCGGCGCACCGGGCCAGTTCGGCGGCCGCGGCGTCCAGGTCCACCTGGCGCCGGACGGCGAACGGCACGGTGGCCCGGCGGTGGGTGATCACCGTCGAGGCGCCGGTGTCGGCGACCGCGCCGGCCAGCCGCTCGGCCGGGAAGTCCGGGTCGAGCAGGGTGTAGGCGGCACCGGTCTTGAGGGCCGCCAGCAGCGCGGTGACCATCTCCGGCCCGCGCTCGGCCAGCACGGCGACGGTGTCGCCGCGGCCGATGCCGAGGCCGACCAGGTGGCGGGCCAGCCGGTTCGCGGCGGCGTTCAACTCTCCGTACGGGACGGTCCGTTCGCCGGAGATCAGGGCGGTGGCCTGCGGGTCGCGGGCGGCCTGCGCCTCGAACAGGGCGTGCACCGGCACCTCCAGGGTGGCGGCCAGGGTGCCCAGCCACTCCTCGCACAGGCGGGCCATGGTGGAGGCCTCGAAGAGGTCGCTGTCGTACTCGAAGCGGCCGGTGAAGCCGGTGCCGCGGTCGTCCACCGAGACGGACAGGTCGAAGCGGGAGACCGGGTTGGAGTGCAGTTCCCGGGTGACCTCGCACCCGCCGACGGTCAGCGGGCGGGTGTCCAGCGGGTGCAGCTCCAGCAGCACCTGGCACAGCGGGTTGCGGTCCTCGGGGCGCTCCTCCAGCACCGCGTTCGCGATGTCGTCGAAGGGCACCTCCTGGTGCCGGTAGCCGCCGATCGACACCTCGCGCACGTGCCGGACCAGCTCGCGGAAGGAGGCGCCCTCCTCGACCTTCAGGCGCAGCGGCAGCAGGTTGACGAAGTAGCCGATCAGGCCGTCGAGTTCGGACCGGCCACGGACGTTCACCGGCGAGCCGAGCACCAGGTCGCGCTGCCCGGAGCGACGGTGCAGGGTGAGCGCCAGCCCGGCGAGCAGCACCATGAACGGGGTGGCGTCCTCGCTGCGGGCGAGCGCCCGGACGGCCCCGGCCACCTGGTCCGGCATCACGAACCGGTGGAACGCGCCGCGGAAGGCCTGCTCCTCGGGGCGAGGGTGGTCCGGCGCCAGCGCGTCGGCGTCCGGCACGTCGGCCAACTGCTCGCGCCAGTAGTCGAGTTGACGATCGACGGTGTCGTCCTGGTACTGCCAGGCCGCATAGTCGCCGTACTGGACGGCGAGTTCCGGCAACTCGGCCGGGCGCCCCTCGGCCGACGCGGCGTACAGCTCCTGGAGTTCGGCCTCCAGCACCGGGAGCGAGCCCTCGTCCCAGACGATGTGGTGGAAGAGCAGCAGCAGCGTGGTCGCCCCGGCGGCCCGGTAGACCCGCGCCCGCACCAGCGGCCCGCCCTCCAGGTCGAAGGGCTCCAGCGCGGCCCCGGCCACCAGCCCGTCCACCTGGTCGGCGGTGGTCTCGGTGAGCGTGAACGGCAGCTCCACGACCGGGTGGACGACCTGGCGCGGGCCGTCCTCGGCGAGCTCGAAGGTCGTCCGCAGGCTCTCGTGCCGCGCCACCACCCCGGCCAGCGCCCGCCGCAGCAGCTCGGGGTCGACCGGCCCGGCGAACCGGAACACCCAGGGCACCACGTAGGTCGGCGCGTCCGGGTTCCACTGGTCGAGGAACCAGAGGCCGCGCTGGAACTTCGACAGCGGGGCCTCGGTGGCGCCCGAGCGGACCAGCGCCGGGCGCTCACCGCCGGACGCGGCGGTCACCGCGGCGGCGAACTCCGCCAACGTCGGCGCGTCGAAGATGGTGTACGGAGATATCATCCCGAAGACGTCGAAGACCCTGCCCACCACTCGCACGGCCGTCAGCGAATCGCCGCCCAGGTGGAAGAAGTTGTCGTCCGCCCCGACCTCGGGCACCCCGAGCACGTCCGCCCAGACCGCCGCGATCAGCTGCTCGGCGGGCGTGCGCGGCGGCCGGCCGGCCGACTGGCCCTCGGACGCGGCCTGCGGCTCGGGCAGCGCCTCGCGGTCCACCTTGCCGCCGCCGGTCAGCGGGAAGGCCTCCAGCGCCGTGAGCGTCGCCGGGATCATGTGCTCGGGCAGCCGCTCGGCCAGCCAGGCCCGTACCTCGGCGTACCCCGGCGCGGAGCCGGTCACGTACCCGGCGAGTCGGCCCTCGCGCACCACCACCACGCAGCCGGTGACGCCCGGGTACCCGGCCAGCACCTGCTCGATCTCGCCCGGTTCGACCCGGAAGCCGCGGACCTTCACCTGGTGGTCGCTGCGGCCGACGAACTCCAGCGGGCCGTCCTCGGTCGTGCGGCGCACCACGTCGCCGGTGCGGTACATCCGGGCGCCGGGGGTGCCGCTCGGCGCCGCGAGCGGGTCTGCGGACGAGTCCTCGCCCGGGTTCCCGTCCGGGCCCGCGAACGGGTCTACGCCCGACCCCGCGAACGGGTCCGCGAACGGGTCCGCGACGAAGCGGTCGGCGGTGAGGCCGGGACGGCCGAGGTAGCCGGAGGCCAGCAGCGGCCCGCCGACGTACAGTTCGCCGGCCGTGCCGGGCGGCACCGGCCGCAGCCGCTCGTCGAGCACGTAGAGCCGCCGCCCGCCGAGCGCGGTGCCGATCGGCACGCCCGCCTCGGGCTGCTCGCCCGCGAGCCGGTGGGTGGTGGCGGTGACCACGGTCTCGGTCGGTCCGTACGCGTTCAGCAGCGGCACCCCGGTCGCGGCCCACCAGGCGGCGGCGGTGGCGGGCTCCAGCTTGTCGCTGCCCGAGATCATCAGCCGCAGGGTGCGCGGCGCCCGGTCGCCCAGGGCCGCCACCACGTCCTGGAAGTAGCCTGCGGCCAGGTTGGCGACGGTGACGCCCTCGGTGTCCAGCAGGTCCAGTAGTGCGGCCGGGGAGAGGAGTTGCCGCTCCGGGAGGACCAGGCAGGCCCCGACGGACAGCGCGCCGAGGACCTGCTCCACGGCCACGTCCACCGTCGGACGGGCGAACTGCAGCACCACGTCCTGCTCGGTCAGGCCGAAGGTCCGGACGGCGGCGGCCAGATGGCCGGTCAGCGCGGCGAGCGGGACGTGCACGCCCTTCGGGCGACCGGTGGTGCCGGAGGTGTAGATGACGTAGCCGGCACCCGCGTCCCCGCCCGCGCCCGTGCTGGCGCCGGCGCCATCGCCGCGCTCGGTGACCTCGGTGAGCTGCTCGCCGCCGAGGGCGAGGGAGGCCCCGGCGTCCTCGGCGATCCAGCGGTTGCGCTCCTCCGGGGCCTCCCGGTCCAGCGGCAGGTAGGTGGCGCCGGCCCGCAGGACCGCCAGCAGGGCAACCACGTGGTCCAGCCGGTCGCGGCCGGTGACGGCCACCGTCCGCCCGGGGGCGAGCCGGGCGGCGAGCGCGGCGGCCAGGCCGTCCAGCTCCCGGTAGCTGACGGTCCGGCCGCCGGTGCGGACGGCCGACCGCTCCGGAAAGCGGCGGACGGCGGAGGCGAACGGCTCGAAAGCGGACGGCTCGAAAGCAGGCGCCGCGATTTCGGGCGCAGATGTTTCGGGCGCCGTGATTTCGGGCGCAGCATTCTCAGTAGGGAAACCGCGAGAGGACATCATCCAACCCCAGAAGTGAGATGAATCGGCGACGAGTTCGACGATAGGGAGAATTCGACGGCCCTATCGGCAGGAAATGAGGAAGGAAATCGGCAGTTTCCGGTGACGCTTTCCGGTGCCGCTTTCCGGGCGGACCGCAGGAATCGGCCCGGGCAGGCCGGGGCTACCGGCCGGCGGTGAGCCCGAATTCTTCGGGGGACCAGACGTCCTCCCGGTCCAGGGCCTGGGGCGCGTACTTTCCGAGCGCACTGATCAGCAGTCGGAGTTCCAGCGCCAGACAGTCCACGAAGCGGCGGAGCCCGGATTCCCGGTCCTCCGCGACGGCGAGCAGCGCCGCCCGCCCGAGGCCCACCGCGCGGGCCCCCAGGGCCAGGCTCTTGACCGCCCTGGCGCCCTCCCAGATCCGCCCGGAGACCAGCAGCGAGGGCGGCGGCGCGGCCGCCAGCCGGCGCAGGCACTCCGCGAGCGGCAGTCCGACGTGCGGCAGGAACACCCCGGGCGCCCAGCCGGTACCGCCTTCGGCGCCGTCCACCACGACCGCGTCCGCCCCGGCCTCGTGCGCCACCCGGGCGGCCTCGGCCACGTCCCGGCCGGGATAGAGCTTCACCCAGATCCGCACCCGCGGATAGTTGTTGCGCATCAGCCGGATCTGCTGGCGCAGGATCTCCGCGGTGAAGGTGCCCGGGGTGGCGGCGCGCAGGACCCGCCCGTCGCCGAACAACGGGTCCAGCCCGAAGCGGTCGCCCAGCGCGGCGGCGGCCTCGGCCGCCAGCACCGTCATGCCGCCCAGGCCCGGTTTGGCGCCCTGGCCGACCTTCAACTCGAAGGCCAGCCGCCCGGATTCGAGCAGGGGCAGGGCGGCCGGGTCGCTGTGGACGAGGTTCCACACCTCGGCGTCGGCGTCCTCGGTGCTCTGCTGGACGGCCACGCCGCCGAGGCCGTCCGGAAGTTCCTCGGTGTAGGCGCGCAGCCGGCCGAGCAGCGTGCGGTCGGCCGCCTCGCCGAGCCGGCCGTAGCCGTTCACCGGCACCACGTTCTCGCCGATCACCATCGGGATGCCGAGTGCCCCGGCCTGCCGGCTCAGCGCCAGCCCGAGGTCGCCGCCGGCGGCCCGGGTGGAGCCGGTCGCGGAGACGTACACCGGCAGCGCGGAGGCGAACCCTCCGATGGCGGTAGCCAGTTCGACGTCCCGGTAGTCGGGCTCGCGGCCGAGGTCGATCAGCTTGGCCAACCGCTGCGGCAGGAACAGCGGCGGGACGATCCGCAGCGCGTCCAGGACGTCCGGCGGCGCCGCCCGGTCCGCCGCGTCCGGCCGGCCGGCGCCGAACAGCACGTGTCCGTACTCCTCGGCGGGCGGGAACGCGGCCGCCGCCCCGGCGCGGGCCCGCGACCGGACCTCCTCCTCCGGGAATCCCGGGGCACTGAGGTCACTCACGGGGACACCACCCCGGCGATCTTCGGGAAGGCGCTGGCCTGCCAGACGGCGTCCAGCCCGGCGACGTACCGGGTGAGCCGCTCGACCCCGATGCCGAAGCCCGCGCTGGCCGGCACGCCCTCGCGCACCAGGTCCAGGTACCAGCGGTACTTCTGCGGGTTCTCGCCGGTCTCCCGCATCCGGGTGATGATCTCCGCGTAGTCGTTGGTGCGCTGGCTGCCGCTGCACAGTTCGCCGTAGCCCTCGGGCGCCAGCAGGTCGAAGTTGCGCAGCAGGCCCGGGTCGTCGGGGTGCTCGCGGTCGTAGAAGCCGCGCGAGCCCTTCGGGTAGTCGGTGACGAAGAACGGCCGGTCCCGCCGGGCCGACAGCAACGCCTCGCCGTCCCAGTCGAGTTCGGCCTCGGGGCTCTGCGGGTGCCCGATGCCCTGGAGTTCGGAGACCGCCTCGGCGTGCCGGATGCGGCCGAAGGAGCCCTGCAGCAGTTCGGCGAAGGCCTGCGGGTCCCGGCCGAGTTCGGCGAACTCCTTGGGCAGCGCGCGGACCGTGCTGTCGACCATGTGCACCACCAGGTCCTCGGCGAGCTGGACGACGTCATCCCGGCTCGCACCGGCGACCTCCACGTCCAGTTGGTGGAACTCGGCGAGGTGCCGGCTCGTCCCGGCGGTCTCCAGCGGCTCCAGGCGGACGTTCGGGGCGATGCAGAAGATCTTGTCGAAGGCGAGCAGCGAGGCCTGCTTGTACAGGATCGCGCTGGTCATCAGCTTGTAGCGGTGGCCGTAGAAGTCGATGTCCACCTGCTTGGAGCCGCGCGCGCCGGGATCGGTGACCGGGCCGATGATCGGCGGCAGCAGCTCGGTGAAGCCCCGGCCGCGCAGGAACTCGCGGGCCGCGGTGAGCAGGTGCTGCTGGATCCGGAGCGCGCTGCGGGTGGCCGGCGCGGTCAGGTGCCGGCCCGGGTCGGTCGGCGGCAGGGGCGTGGAGTCGGGCATGCTCGGGGTCCTCTTCTCTCGTTCTCTCGTGGCGCGTGGAGCGTGGAGCGTGGAACGTGGCGCGTCGGTGGAGTCCGCTCGCGGAGCGCTCGTCGTGCGGCGGTACGCCGCCGGCTGGCTCACCGGACGGCGGGCAGGCCTCGGGGTACGGGTGCGGGCGACCGCTCGGCCCGGCCGTCGTAGCGCCGCTGGACCTGGGAGAGCGCGGCCAGCAGCCCGGCCGAGCCGAGGATCGGCGCGCGGCCGCCCTCGGCGAGCCCGGCGATCGGCATCGAGCCGACGGCGGACCACAGCAGCCGCCCGTCCGGGCCCAGCGAACTGCGCGTCCGCCCGGCGTTGTCCGGGTGCAGGCAGTACGGCACGTCCAGGTAGCCGGCCGCGAACGCCCGGACCAGGGCCCGTCCGAGGTCGGCGTCCAGGTCGAGCACCGCGCCGATCAGCGCCCTGGCCTCGGCCTCGACTCCGGTGTCCGGCGGGGCGGCGGGCCGGGGGCGGGTGCGTTCCGCCGTGGCGGCCGCGGCGGCGGCCTCCAGCGCCCGGACGTTCTCGGCGACGGTCGGGATGCGGTGCGCCTCGGCCGTGGTCTTGACGATCAGCCGGGCGGCGCCGCCGCGCACCGCGAGCCGCGCCGCGTCCTCCAGCAGCAGCCGGGCCCCGCCGGGCGAGCGCGGGTACACGCCCATGTACGCGTAGACCACGAGGTGCCAGTCGACGTCCACGAGCAGTTCGCCGGCGATCCGGCCGAGCGCGGCCAGCGCCTCCTCGTCCTGGCGGGGGTCGGCCTGCTGGGCGTAGCTGAGCGAGATGCTGCGCAGCCCGTGCTGACGGAAGAACAGCGCCTCCAGGACGCTGATGGCGATCAGCAGCGAGGGCGGGCAGAGCTGGCCCATCATGCAGCCGCCGAAGGTCTCCAGGTGCGGATCGGCACCGAACTCCCGCATGGACGAGAGCAGTTCGCAGCTGCGCTGCCAGCGGGCCACCGCCTCGTGCAACGGGGTGCGGCCGTACGGCAGGCAGTAGGAGACCGGTCCGCCCTCGGTGGCGTCCAGGCCGGCCGCCAGCAGCGCCCCGATGATGTGCTCCGGCGCGGCCGAGCCGTGCCGGACCTGGACCGGGAAGCCCGCGTCCGCCACCCCGTCCAGCACCGCCCGGGTGACCTCGACCGGGTGGGTGGCGATCGGGTATCCGTTGAGGCCGGCCCCGGCGGCCAGTGCGCGCCGCGCGGCGTCCAGGTCTCCGGTGCGGGTGTAGCTGTCCAGGGTGATGGTGCCGACGGTGACGGCGGCGGCGGCCCGGGTGGCGAGCAGGCCCTCCCGCATCCGGGCCGCCTCCGCCATCCCCATCCGGGGCTGGACCACCAGCGCGCCGGCTTCCGCGGCCTGCGCCACGAACGCGCCGAAGCTCGTCACAGCAGGACCCGGGAGCGCAGCCCGTCGACGAACTCACGGAACCCGGCCACCGCGGAGCCCTCCTCGAAGACCCGGTCGAAGCCGGCCGCCAGCAGCGTCCGCTCGCGGTCGGGGTCGTCGGTTCCGGCGATGCCGAGTTTGCCGCCGATGACCGTCGGGGTGCGCCGCAGCTCCGGGCAGGCGCGCAGGGCCGGGATCACCCGCAGTCCCTCCTGGTAGCCGTGCCCGTTGACACTGCTGACCACGATCAGGCCCGGTTCGATCCGGCGGCATTCGGAGAGCAGCAGGGCGTCGGGGACGCATGCGCCCAGGTTCGTCACCCGGTGGCCCATCTCCTCCAGCAGCAGTTGCAGGAACACCAGGTTCCAGGTGTGCGAATCCGAGGCCGTCGTCGTGACGACGACCTCCAGTCTGCTCTGTTCGGCGTTTCCGTGATCCACAGCCCAGCCCTCGTCGGTAGCGATCGTCGATGGAATTCCGCCGACGACCCAGCCGGCGGCCCGGGAATTCCGGCGCGTATTCCGCGACGGTCCAGCCCCACAGAGAACGCTAGGGACGATCGGGCCCGGCAACCGGCAGCTCATGCGGCAAGATGCGGGCAAGTAGCGGCAGTATCGGCACCCCGCCGGTGTGTCGCCGCACGGTCAGCCCGCGACGGCGAGCAGCGGGACGTCCCCGGCCGGCGCGAACCGGTGCCCGGGCTCCTCCAGGACGAGGCGGCGGCACACGTTGAGCACCGTGAACCGCACCCCGTCGCGGGCGGGTACGCTGCGGATCAGTCCGCGCGAGAGCAGTTCGTGCACCGTCGCCAGGCAGGTCTGCGGCGCCCAGCCGCTGCGGACCACCGCGTCCTCCCCCGACCAGTCGCCGGGCTCGTCCACGAGCACGTCCAGCAGGGCGCGCTGGCGGTCCGTCAGCCGTCGGATCGCGGGCTCCACCTCGTCCCGGACGTCACCGCGCGTGCCGTACACCACCGGTGGTGCCGCCAGCGTGAACGGGCCGGCCGAGA
Source organism: Kitasatospora sp. NPDC086801 (assembly GCF_044745805.1). NCBI lineage: Bacteria > Bacillati > Actinomycetota > Actinomycetes > Kitasatosporales > Streptomycetaceae > Kitasatospora > Kitasatospora sp. NPDC086801. Next base: position 118,347 of record NZ_JBIVAX010000014.1, on the reverse strand, counting down.
GCCGGGCCACCAACTGGGCGGTGGACTGCACCAGCGTCCACCCCGCCGCGCGCTCCAACGCTCCCGGCAGGCCGTCCAGGTGGCGGCAGAGCGCCGCGACGGCGGGGGCCTCGGAGCGCTCCAGGGTGTAGCCGGGGCGCAGCCGGCGCAGGTGCGAGAGCAGCAGCCGGACGGCCCCGACCTGCGCCAACGCCTCGGGTTCGGCGTCGAGTTCGGGGGCCGGTACGGGCAGCGGCGCGAGCGGGACGACCTGCCCCCCGGGCAGCGGCCACGCCTCCCGGGCGGTGATCAGCACCCGCAGCCCGGGGCAGTGGTGGAACAGCCCGTCCAGTCGGCCGGCGTCGACTCCGCCGTCGGCGCCGTCCAGCACCAGCAGGGCGGGCCGGTCGCCGATGTCCCGGACGATGTCGTCCGACCGGCCGTGCCAGGGGGCCGGATCACCGGCGCAGTCCACCCAGCGCACCGACCAGCGGGCGGCCAGGTGCAGGCGGCGGGCCACCTCCAGGGCGAGCCGGGTCTTGCCGACCCCGCCGAGTCCCACCAGCGAGACCAGCCGGTCCCCGTGCACCGCGAAGGCGTCGGACAGCACCTCGGCCTCCATCTCCCGGCCGACGATCGCCCCGCGCGCCACCGGCGGGGCGACCGGCGCCACCGTCGCCGGCGGCTCGTCGGCGAGCGGGTGCCGACGGGCGGCCTCCTCGAAGTCCGTCCGGCTGCGGCCCTCCAGCCGCAGCGCGTCCGCCAGCAGTCGGACGGTCTCGTTCCGCGGCCGCCGCACCCGGCCGCTCTCCATGTCCCGGATCGCCCGCACGCTCAGGGTGGCGTGATCGGCCAGGCACTGCTGGGTCAGGCCGATCCGCTCGCGCCGTACCCTCAACTGCTCGCCGAAGCCCGCCGCCGTCTCCACCGCTTGCACCCACTGCCCGCCGTCCATGCCTCGTCTGCCCTTCCGTGGTCCGGACTCCTGATCGGGGTCGGGCCCGGCGGCGGCATCAGCGCTGGGCACCCGCGCGGTCCGTGGTCCGACCGTACGGGTCCCGGTGGTCAGGCTGTGGCCTCCGAACCGGTCCCCTCCGGTTCCCGATGCTCCAGGCTCGCCGTCTACGCCCGATCAACGGCCGATCACCGGCCCCACCCATGACCTTCACGCGGACCTCACAGCCCGTCGGCGGACTGCTCCTCGAGTGCGGCGCGGGCCACATCCATCAGTGCGTCGAGCGCGTCACGGGTCCTGGGCCCGAACACGCCCGCTCCTACGCCGAGGCCGCCCGCCGCGCCGTCGACGCGGGCTTCGACGGGGTGGAACTGCACGGCGCGAACGGCTACCTGATCTCGCAGTTCCTCTCCTCCAACGCCAACCGGCGCACCGACCGCTACGGCGGCCCGGTGCGCAACCGGATCCGCTTCGCCGTCGAAGCCGCCGCCACCACCGTCGAGGCCGTCGGCGCCGCCAGGACCGGGATCCGCCTCTCCCCCGGCGGCACCTTCTGGGGCGTGGCGGAGGAGGACGTCCTGGAGCTCTACACCGCCCTGCTCGGCGAACTCGCCGGCCTCGGGCTCGCCTACGTCCATCTGGAGGCGACGACGGACGAGCCGTCCCTGCTCGCCCTGCGCCGCGCCTGGCCGGGCACGCTCATCATGAATCCGGTGCTTCCGATGGGCCCGAAGCAGGTCGACCGCGACGCGGCGGACCACTGGCTCGGCCTCGGCGCCGAGCTGATCAGCTTCGGCCGCGCCTACCTCGCCAATCCCGACCTCGTCGAACGGCTGCGCACCGGCGCCCCGATCGCCCCGGCCGACGAGGCCACCTACTACCAGGGCGGAGACCGGGGCTACCTGACCTACTCGGCCTACCAGCACACGGTCGACCAGCAGTCGTAGCGGCCACCCGCCCGAGGCCGCCGCGGCGGCGCCCCGCCCCGGGAGGTTCAGTCCAGGAGCTTCGCCAGGACGCGGTCGAGCGCCTGGATGTCCTCCGGGGGCAGGGCGAGCAGGTCGTCGGGCGGGGTGGTGAGGATCCTGACGGCGAGGGCGGCCTTCGCCTGGCCCTCCTCGGTGAGATGGACCAGCTTGGACCGGCGATCGGCGGGATTGGTGACGCGTTCGGCGAGGCCGCGCCGCACCAGATCGTCGACGATGACGGTGGTGTACGGCGGGTCGCTGCCCAGCCGCTCGGCCAGGTCCCGCAGGGTGATCGGGTCGGCGCCGAGGCGGCGCAGCGCCCTGACCCGGCTGAAGCTCATGCCGAGGGCTTCGGCGACGGTCTTGCGGCGGTCGTAGCGCTCCAGGACGAGCGCGTTCAGCCCCTGCCAGACCCTGGTCGCCGTCCTGGCGGCGGCCTCGCCCCCCTCGTGGTGCTCGCCGGCGTGCAGGCGCTCCATCAGGTGTTCACCGTCTCCTTCGTCTCCGCCGTCGCCGTCGTCTCCTGTGCCTCCTCGGCGGCGAGCCGCTCCGCCGTGCGCAGGGCCGTCTCCCGGGCCCAGCGGCCGGAAGTGAGCGTACCCGTGACCAGCACGGCGCCGCCGCAGCCGGCGATGATCCACCACGCCGTCCGCCCGGCGTCGGTGAAGGCCGCCGTGTGCGCGTACGCCCCGCCCGCCATGAGGGCGCCGACGACGGCCACGCCGAGGGACTGGCCGATCTGCCGGCTGGTGGAGGCCACCGCCGCCGCGACGCCGGCCTGCGAACGGGGCATGCCCGACACGGCGGTGTTGGTGATGGGCGCGTTGACCAGCCCGAAGCCGGTGCCGAAGAGCAGGTAGGCGACGACCAGCACGGCCGTCGGAAGGTGGCCGGAGTAGGTGAGCGCCTGGAGCACGGCGCTCGCGCACAGGGCCGCCCCGGCGAGGAGCAGGGGGATGCGCGGCCCGCGGGAGGCCACCATGCGGCCGGACACCGGTGCGGTCAGCAGCGCCATCACCGCCATGGGCAGCATGAACAGTCCGGCGTGCAGCGGGGTGAGCCCGCGCACGTTCTGCAGGTACAGGGAGCTGACGAACAGGAAGCCGCCCAGGGCGGCGAAGGCGGCGACCGCGATCACGGTGGCGCCCGCGAACGGCGCGGACCGGAAGAACCGCAGGTCGATGAGCGGGTCGGTGCGCCTGGGCTCGTACCACAGCAGACCCAGCAGCGCGCCCAGCGCCGCCGCCGCGCAGCCGGCCACGAGGGGCGAGGTCCAGCCGCGCTCCGGCGACTCGATGATCGCGTACGTGAGCGCGGTGAGCAGGACGATGACGAGCACCTGGCCGACCGGGTCCACCCGGCGGGGCCGCGGCGCCCGTGACTCCGGCACGTACCTGCGGGTCAGGAACAGTGCGGCCAGGCCGATCGGCACGTTGATCCAGAAGACGGCCCGCCAGCCGGCCGACTCGACCAGGGCTCCGCCGACGATCGGTCCGGCGGCCATGCTGATGCCCACGACGCCGCTCCACACGCCGATGGCGCGGGCGCGTTGCCGGGAGTCGGTGAAGGTGTTGCTGATGATCGACATGGCGACGGGGTTCAGCATAGATCCGCCGACCGCCTGGAGCATCCGGGCGGCGACGAGCCAGCCGAGCCCGGGGGCCAGGCTGCACAGCAGCGACGCCGAGGTGAAGACCACCAGCCCGATCTGGAAGACCCGGCGGCGGCCCACCCGGTCGGCGGTGGAGCCGGAGAGCATCAACAGGCTGGCCAGCACCAGCGTGTAGGCATCGACCGTCCACTGCAGCCCGGACACCGAGGTGTGCAGGTCACGCTGGATGGCGGGCAGGGCGACGTTCAGGATGGTGTTGTCGAGGCTGACGATCAGCAGGCTCATGCAGCAGATGGCGAGCACGAGCCACGGCCGTCGTAGGGCGGCGTCCGGCATGACGGGGGCTCCACGGTTAGTTGTGTTGTCGAAATCATTGTGAGCATACAACTAACTCGGCGGACGGCCCAGGCCCTGGCGCGGAATCGTTCTGTAGACGGATTTCCGGCCCACCCTCCGCCGTCACGCCCCGCCCTCCGCCGTCACCGCCCGCCCACCACCGTCACGCCCCGCCGGCCGGCTCCGGCGGCCAGGTGCCGAGGGCCAGGACGCCGGTGGCGTAGGCGCGGGCGACCAGTGCGGTGCGGTTGGGCAGCTGCCAGCGGCGGGTGAGCCGGGCGAGGTGGTAGTTGACGCCGTCCGGGGTGAGGCCGATCTCCCGGGCGATCTGGGCGGTGGTGGCGCCCCGGGCGGCGGCCGCGAGGATCCGGGCCTCGATCGGGCTCACCGCGGGGCGGGGGGCGGCCGCCGGGGTGGCGGGCTCGGTGCGGACGCGCAGCGAGAGCAGCAGGTTCGGGGTCTCCTGCGGGGTGTCGCCGACCAGGGTGACGGTCATCTCGCCGCTCCGCCCGGTGCCGTCGGCGGCCGACCAGGAAACCGGGGCCGGGTACTGCGAGCGGCGGTGCAGCCGGACGGCCTCGGCGAGTGCCGGAATGGTGGTGCTGTCCCGGAGGGTGAAGAACTCCAGGATCCTGCGGTTGCGCAACTGGCCCGGCAGCAGGCCGAACTCGGCGGCCATCGCCCGGTTGACGATCATGATCCGGCCGCTGAACTCGCACACCGCCATCGCCACCGGCACGTGGTCGAGCAACCGCAGGGTCCGGTTGCGCCAGATGACGGCGAGGTCCTGCCAGCTCTCCGCGGTCGACTCGCAGTCGGTCAGTCTCATGCCCGGCCCTCCCGTGTACGGCTCGCGTGTGCAGCAGACCTGACGGTCCGTGGGCAAGTCTTCCGCGACCGCCGCTACTGCATAAACATGTAGTCCCCGGGCCTGGGTTCCCGCCCCGTTCGGGCGAGAGTGGAGGACGACGAGGTTCCTCCTGCCACGGAAGGCGACAACCCATGACCGAGACGATGACCTCGGCGGCAGCCGAGGCTGCGGATCCGGCTGCGGCCGGGCTCCTGCCCGAGACCCTGGTGCCCCGGCAGAGCGCCGCCGGGGTGCCCCTGGTCGACATCTCGTCGGCGCCGCCGATCGCCGCCCCCTTGCTGCGCACCATGGAACTGGCCCGGCGGCACGCCCCGGCCTACGTCCAGCGCCTGCACGGGCGGGACACCCTGATCGTCAGCGGCCTGGACCTGGTCGAGGAGCTGGCCGACGAGGAGCGGTTCACCAAGTCGATCGGACCGGCCCTGGAGAACGTCCGCGAGTTCACCGGGGACGGCCTGTTCACGGCGTACAACGCGGAGCCGAACTGGGCCCGGGCGCACGACATCCTGATGCCCGCCTTCGCGCTCGGCTCGATGCGCACCTACCACCCGGTGATGCTGCGGGTGGCCCGCCGCCTGATCGAGTCCTGGGACGGCCGGTCGGCCGCCGGACTGGTCGTGGACGTGCCCGGCGACATGACCCGGATGACCCTGGACACCATCGGGCTGGCCGGTTTCGGCTTCGACTTCGGCTCCTTCGACCGGGACGAGCCGCATCCCTTCGTCGAGGCGATGGTCCGCTCCCTGGACTGGGCGATGAACAAGTTCCTCCGCGACCCGGACCTCGACCACCGCGAGCGCGACGAGGCCGCCCAGGGCGACGCCCGGTACCTGGCCTCGGTGGTGGACGAGGTGATCGCCGCCCGCTCCGGCAGCCCCGAGCAGGGCCCGGCCGAGGACCTGCTGGGCCTGATGCTCGACGCCGTGCACCCCACCGACGGCAGCAGACTGGACGCCGAGAACATCCGCAACCAGGTGATCACCTTCCTGATCGCCGGCCACGAGACCACCTCGGGGGCGCTCTCCTTCGCACTGTACCACCTCGTCAAGCACCCCACCGTGCTCCGCGAGGTCCAGCGCGAGGTGGACGCGCTCTGGGGCGACCAGGCCGACCCGGAGCCCTCGTACGAGGACGTCGGCCGGCTCCGGTACACCCGGCAGGTGCTCAACGAGGCGCTGCGGCTGTGGCCGACGGCCCCCGGGTTCAGCCGGGAGGCCCGCGAGGACACCCTGCTCGGCGGCCGGATCCCGGTCCGCGCCGGGGAGCCCGTCCTGGTGGCCACGATGATGCTGCACCGCGACCCCGTCTGGGGCGACAACCCGGAGCTGTTCGACCCCTCCCGCTTCGACCCCGAGCCGGAGGCGGCCCGCTCGCCGCACGCCTTCAAGCCCTTCGGCACCGGCGAACGCGCCTGCATCGGGCGGCAGTTCGCGCTGCACGAGGCGACCATGCTGCTCGGCATGCTGGTCCACCGCTACCGGCTGATCGACCACGCCGACTACCGGCTGACCATCAAGCAGACGCTCACCATCAAGCCCGACGACTTCACCCTCGCCCTCGCCCCGCGCACGCCCGCGCCCCCGGCCGTGGCGGCCGCGCCGGCCCGCACCGCCGACCTGCCCGGGCGGGTCCGCCAGGGCACCGGACTGCTGCTCCTGCACGGCTCCAACTACGGCGCCTGCCGCGAGTTCACCCGGCAGCTGGCCGACGCGGCGGCCGCACTCGGCTGCGACACCGCCGTCGCGCCGCTGGACGCGTACGCGGGCGGACTGCCCACCGACCGGCCGGTGGTGATCACCGCCGCCTCGTACAACGGGCAGCCGACGGACGACGCGGCGGAGTTCGTCCGCCGGCTCCGGGAGGCGACCGAAGGGGCCTCCCGTGAGGCCGGGTTCGCGAAGGACGTCCGGTACGCGGTGCTCGGCATCGGCGACCGGACGTACGCCGCCACGTACCAGCGCGTGCCGACGCTGATCGACGAGGGCCTCGCCGCCCTCGGCGGCACCCGGCTGCTCGCCCGGGGTGCGGCCGACGCCTCCGGCGATCTGGCCGGCAAGGTGGCGGAGTTCACCGCCGCGCTGCGCGGCGCCCTGCTGGAGCGGTACGGCGACGCCGCTGCACCCGTCGTCGCCGCCGGCACCGGCACCGCGCCCGCTCCCGCTCCCGCTCCCGCTCCCGCCGAGGCCGCCGCCCTGGAGACGTACACCGTGACCGAGCTGGCCGGCGGCCCGCTGGACGCCCTGGCCGCGCGGCGCCGCGTGATCGGGCTGACCGTCACGGCGGTCGGCAGCCTCACCGACCCCGCCTACCCCCGGGTCAAGCGCCTGGTCCGGCTGGCCCTGCCGGAGGGCGTCGACTACCGCACCGCGGACCACGTCTCGGTGCTGCCGGCCAACGACCCGGCCCTGGTCGAGCGCGCCGCCAAGCTGTTCGGCGCCGACCCGGACACCCTGCTCAGCATCGTGGCGAACCGGCGCACCATCCTCGCCGTGGACCGGCCGCTGACGGTCCGCGAACTGCTCACCCACCACGTCGAGTTGCAGGACCGCCCGAACGCCGCCCAGCGCGCGACGCTGGCCGACCTCAACCCCTGCCCGCCCGAGCAGGCCGCGCTGCGGGCGCTGCCCGAGGACGACCCGCGGACGCTGCTGGACCTGGTCGAGGACCACCCGGCCCTGCGGGAGGCCCTGACCTGGCCGGTGCTGCTGGAACTGCTGCCGCCGATCCGGCCCCGGATGTACTCCATCTCCACCTCGCCGACCAGCGCCCCGCGCCACGTGGACCTGATGGTCTCCGTGCTCGACGCCCCGGCCCGCTCCGGCCGGGGCGGCTTCCGGGGCGTCGGCTCCGGCTACCTCGACCGGGTGGCCGTCGGGGACACCGTGCTGGCGCGCCTCCAGCCGTGCCGCGAGACGTTCCGGATCGACCACCGCGCCCCGGTGATCATGATCGCGGCCGGCACCGGCCTGGCGCCGTTCCGCGGCGCGGTCGCCGACCGCCGCGCCCTGCTCGCCGCCACCGCCGCCGCCACCGCCGAACTCGCCCCCGCCCTGCTCTACTTCGGCTGCGACGCGCCCGACGCCGACTACCTGCACCGCGACGAACTGCTCGCCGCCGAGCAGGCCGGCGCCGTCTCGATGCGCCCGGCCTTCAGCGAACAGCCCGTCGACGGGCGGCGCTTCGTCCAGGACCGGATCGCCGCCGAGGGCGCGGAGGTCTGGAGCCTGCTCGCCGCCGGCGCCGAGGTCTACGTGTGCGGCGACGGCGCCCGGATGGCCCCGGGCGTCCGGGCCGCCTTCCGCGACCTCTACCTGAGCCGGACCCCCGGCGCCGACGAGGACCAGGCCCAGGCCTGGCTCCAGGGCCTGATCGACGAGCGCCGCTACGTCGAGGACGTCTACGCGGGCCGCTGAGCCCGCTCGACAGGACGGCCGGCCGCGCCACCCCGGGCGCGGCCGGTCCGCCGTTCTCCGACCCTCCCTCAACTCCCCCTCCGTGCAAGCCTCGACACATTGTCGATCAAGGTGTTCTGATGTTCGCACTGTACGTATGACTATCCGACCATCATTTGTTTGCAGGTCGGAGAAGCGGAGGAACGGTGCGTCCTGCTCGTGGCGTGGCTGTCCTGCTGGCGACGGGGGTCGTCGTGGCCCTCGGCCTGGGCACGGGAGGCCCCGACTCGAAGGGCAGACCGACCACCGCCGGCGCCGCTCCGGAGAGCCCCGCACCCGACCCGAGCGGCACACCGTCCGACAGCCCCGATCCCAGCTCCGCCCCACCGCCCAGCCCCACCCCGACCTGGGACGGCCAGGTCAAGGTGCTCGGCGACGGCTCCACCTCCGACACCGGCCCGCAGCCCAAGCAGCCCCGGCCCGAGAAGCTGAAGCCCGGTGAGAAGCCGCCACAGTTCGTGGTGTTCTCCTGGGACGGGGCGTTGGAGGGCGACGACCGGCTGTTCTCGCGCTTCCGCAAGCTGGGCGCGGAGAACAACGCCCAGATGACGTTCTTCCTGAGCGGCATCTACACCCTGCCCAAGTCCAAACGCACGCTCTACCACCCGCCGCAGCACGACGCCGGCACCTCCGCCATCGACTTCGCCACCGACGCCCACATCAAGGACACCCTGGAGCAGCTGCGCCTGGCCTGGCAGGACGGGAACGAGATCGGCACCCACTTCAACGGGCACTTCTGCGACGCCAAGGGCAGCGGCCGCGACTGGAGCACCGAGGAGTGGAAGAGCGAGCTCGACCAGGCGATCTCCTTCGTCACCAACTGGAAGACCAACACCGGCTTCAAGGACCTCCCGCCGCTGCCCTTCGACTACACCAAGGAGGCGGTCGGCGGCCGCGCCCCCTGCCTGGAGGGCCAGAAGAACCTGCTCGCGGCCGAGAAGGCGGACGGCTTCCGGTACGACGCCAGCTCACCGGGCGAGTTCCAGGTCTGGCCCGGCAAGAAGGAGGGCATCTGGAACTTCCCGCTCCAACTGCTGCCCTACCCCGGCAAGTCGGCCCAGGTCCTCTCGATGGACTACAACTTCCTCGCCAACCAGTCCGGGGACACCACCAAGGGCGACCCGAAGAAGTACGACGCCTGGGAGAAGGAGACCCGGGACGGCTACCTCAACGGCTTCGAACGGGTCTACAACGGCAGCCGGGCCCCGCTCTTCATCGGGAACCACTTCGAGGGCTGGAACGGCGGCATCTACATGCAGGCCATCGAGGACGTGATGAAGAGCGTCTGCACCCGGGAGGGCGTCCGCTGCGTCTCCTTCCGCCAGGTCGCCGACTGGCTGGACGCCCAGGACCCCAAGGTGCTCGACAAGCTGCGCCAGCTGGACCCCGGACAGCCCGCCGACTGGTCGCGCCTGGTCAAGTGACCGGGTCCGGGCGGGGGGGGGGGGGCCCCCCCCCCCCCCCCCCCCCCCCCCCCCGCCCGGTCCCACCCGCCGATCGGGCCTACCCGCCGCCCGGTCCTACCCGCCGCCCGAGCCGCCGGCCGCCTTCATGTACGAGGTCCAGATCTGGGTGGGCAGCGCGGAGTCCGGGGCGTCCGGGGCGGCACCGCCCAGCCCCTCCAGTGAGAGCAGCTTCATGTCCTTCAGGTCCGCCCGGAAGACCGTGACGGCCGTGGACATCCGCGCGTCGTAGCCGACGAACCACCCCGCCGTACGGTCCGGGGTCGTCCCGGGCTTCCCGGCCAGGTCCGGCCCGGCCTCCGCCGCCGCCTTGGCGCTCCCGGTGCGGACGGCGCCCTTGAGCGCCGTGTCCACCTCCCCCGCGACCTCCGGGGTCAGCGCCTGCACGGCGGTCGGCAGGCGCAGCGCGAGCGGCTCGCCGTTCCGGGTGATCCTGAGGACGGAGTACGGGTCCGTGTGGCTGCCTCCCGCGGCGAAGGCGGCGTAGGCGTCGGCGGTCCTGATCGCGCTGGGCGTGGAGTTGCCGACGCCGAAGGCCGGCACCAACTCCCCCATGCTGACCGGGAGCAGGCCCAGGTCGGCGGCGGTCTTCTGCACCCGGTCCAGGCCGACGTCCATACCGAGCTGCATCATCGGCCCGTTGACGGACTGCTCCACCGCGCTCCTCAGGGTGACCTTGCCCCAGTCCCGCCCGCCGTCGTTGGCGGTCTTCGCTATCCGCCCGTTACGCCCCCAGTACGGCCCCTCCGGGGTCATCACGTTCACGCCGTCGTCACCGTCGTAGGTGGTGGTGGGCGTCACCGGGGTGCGACTGCCGCTCCGCTGGCGCTGCACGCCCTGGCTCAGGCCGGCGGCGTACACCAGCGGGGTGAAGGCCGAACCGACCGGCACCGTGGAGGTGTTGGCGTTGTCGAAGCCCTGTTTCAGGTAGTCGGATCCACCGTAGAGCGCGACGATCCTCCCGTCCGGAGCCACCGAGGCGGCGCCGACCTTCAGTAACCGGTCGGTCTCGCGGCTGTCGGGGTCGATCCCCTTGGTGGCGTCCCGCACCGCGGTGGCCAGGGCGTTGACCTTCGGCTTCTCGAAGGTGGTGAAGATCTGGTGGCCGCCGAGGTCGAACTGGGCCGGGGCGATGTCGCTGTGGCCCTCCACGTAGGTCCTGGCCATGTCCACCAGGTACCCGACCTGGCCGCTCAGCCCCGCCGCCTTCGGCTGGGGCCGGGGCTCGGGGAACACCGTGTACCCGGCGCGCTCGGCGGCGGAGAGCTTGCCGACCTTCACCATCCGGTCCAGGATCCAGGACCACCGCTCCTCGGCCCGCCGGTGGTTGTTCGCGCTGATCCCCGGATCGAACTGCCCGGCCCCCTTCAACAGGGCCGCCAGGAAGGCCCCTTCGCTCGGATTGAGCTGCGAGACGTCCTTGCCGTAGTACGCGGCCGCGGCCCGTTCGATGCCGTAGCTGCCGCGTCCGAACCAACTGGTGTTCAGATAGCCGGCCAGGATGTCCGGTTTGCTCATCCGCCGGTCCAGCTTGATCGCGATGACCATCTCGCTGAGCTTGCGGGAGAGGTCCTGACGCTGGTTCAGATAGCTGTTCTTGACGTACTGCTGGGTGATGGTCGAGCCGCCCTGGGTGTCGCCGCCCGAGGCCATCTGGTAGACCGCGCGGCCGATGCCCGTGACGGAGATCCCCGGGTCCGAATAGAAGGTCTCGTTCTCGGCGGCCAGCACGGCCCACTGCACCGGCTCCGGCACCTGGTCGAGCGGCACCTCCTGCCGGTTGGTCTCACCGATCCGCGCCATCTCGGTGCCGTCCGCCCAGAAGTAGACGTTGTTCTGCTGGGTCGCGAAGGCGTTCAGGTCCTCCGGGACGTGGGTGGTGACGTAGAACCAGGCCAGCCATCCCGTCAGCACCAGCGCCCCGGCCCCCGACACCAGGAGCAGCTGCCGCCAGGACGGAAGCCAGCGACGGACTCCGCGCCGCCCTCTGCGCGGGTAGTCGATCCACCGCCGTCCTCCGGGCTTCTCCTTCTCAGCCCCGCCACCTTGCTGAGCACGCACAGTCCGGTCTCCGATTCGCTCGTGGGCACAGACCCCCCGAACTCAGACGCGGTGGGAACGGCACCACGGCACAACGGGATTGATGTGATCACGGTCATACCGAGCGAACCGGCGGGGCGGCGCAGACCCGCCCGGCCTGGGCTTTCACGGCGCCGGCCGAGGAGGTGGACCACGGGAAACGACGACGCCGGGGTGCCTTGTGGCACCCCGTCAGGTGGTCGCGCTCGACGATGCCGCGCAGCAGCGTGGCGACCGACCACCCGGTTCCCCTCGACCCGGTTGGAGTTCGGGTTGCCCTTCAGGTACAGGTGCAGCCACTTGGCGTGCCAGCGGCCGTCGTCCCCGCGTAGGAAGGCCAGCGGCAGGGCGACCCGGCCCGGGCCGCGCAGGTCCGACTTCATGCGGACGGTGCGCGGTTCGAAGGGGCGGCCCTGCTGTTCGGCATCGCGCAGCATGAAGCCGAAGAAGGACTCCTCGACCTCCTCGAAGCCCTCGCCGGAGAAGACGTTGACCTGCGGGACGATGGCGCTGCCGCGGTCGGTTCCGCCAGGGTCGCGTCGCCGTCGGACAGTGCGCAGGCCAGCCGGAGCACGTCGGTGACGGTGTCCAGGAGGAGGTCGGCACCGGCCCGGAGGCGGGCGAGGTTGACGACGGCGCGGTTCTCCCGGACCGGGACCGCCTCGGGCTGCGGACCGGCGACGCAGTGCCCGGCGAGCACGCCGAGGTCGCGCAGGCCCTCCTCGCCCAGCGGGGTGGTGCTGCCGGCCAGGGCCAGGTAGAGGGCCGTCACCTCCTCGTCCAGGGCGCCGCCCAGGTGCAGGACCGTCATGCGGTCGCCCGCGGCGGCGATCAGCTCGTCGTGGGCGGCGATCAGCTCGGCGTAGCCGTGCTGGTAGCTGCCGTAGGCCGGGAGGGTCAGCAGGTCGACCACGCCGGTGCGCAGTTGGGCGAGCACGCCGTCCCGTGCCGCGTCGTCGGCGAGCGCCCCGGCGATGCAGTGCGTCCAGAACTCGAAGGTGTCCGGCACGTTGAGCGGGAAGTCGATGAAGTAGGCGTTGTGCCCGACGTGGTCGCCCACCAGCTCCCGGACGGTGCCCAGGGTGCGGGCGGCGGTGTCGACGACCGTCGCCCCGGGCAGCCCCGACAGGCGCTCCAGCAGGCCTGATGGGTTCGAGACGGTGGACCATGCGGTCATGCTCGCAGAACGGCGCGGGGCGACGCATGCGGGTTTCCGGGCCCACCACCGGTAGGTCCCGGGAAGTTGGCTAGACAGGAGTTGGCTGAAAACTCACGCGGCGTTCGCTGGAGGACCTCGTAGGGCCTGGTTGCGGCACCTATGTTCGAACCTTCTTGGCACCCCATGTACCCGAAACAGGAAGGACACCACGTGGCCTCCATCGACCGGCGCCGATTCCTCCAGCTGAGCGGCGCGTCCGCGGCCGCAGCCGGCCTCGGCGCGTTCCCGCCCGCGGTCAGCAAGGCCCTGGCACTGCCCGCGATCGGCCGGCACCGCTCGATCGAGGACGTCGAACACGTCGTCGTCCTGATGCAGGAGAATCGTTCCTTCGACCACTACTTCGGCACCCTGCGCGGCGTGCGCGGGTTCGACGACCCGCGCCCCACCCTGCTGCCCGACGGCCGGCCGAACTGGCACCAGCCCGCCGCAGCCGTGAAGACCGACCGCTACCACGACCGCGGCCTGCCCGCCTCCGAGCAGGAGGTGCTGCCCTGGTACATCGACCCCCGGAACACCACCGAGTACCAGGCCGGCACCGACCACGGGTGGAGCAGCGGCCACCTCGCCTGGAACGAGGGGCGCCACGACCAGTGGGTGAACCAGAAGCAGGACGTCATGACGATGGGCCACCTCAAGCGCCAGGACCTGGCGTACCACTTCGCCCTGGCCGACGCCTTCACCGTCTGCGACTCGTACTTCTGCTCCGTCCACGCCGACACCGCGCCCAACCGCATCTACCTGTGGACCGGCACCAGCGACCCGCGCAACGTGTACGGCCGCAAGCCCAACGGCCCCGGCCTGGAGGAGCGCAACAACACCAACGGCTACACCTGGACCACCTACCCCGAGCGCCTGGAGAAGGCCGGCGTCAGCTGGAAGCTGTACCAGGGCGGCTCCGGCGAGCCGGGCACCCCCACGGACAACTACACCGACAACTCGCTGATGTTCTTCGAGCGGTACCAGGTCGCCGAGGGCGCGTCGGGCCCGCTGGTGGACAAGGGCGCCACCGACCACACGCTGAAGGAGTTCCGCGCCGACGTCCAGCAGGGCCGGCTGCCGCAGGTCTCCTGGATCGTCCCGCCGTACAAGTACAGCGAGCACCCGTCCGCGACGCCCACCGACGGCGCGTACTACATCAACCTCGTGCTGGACGCGCTCACCTCCAACCCCGAGGTCTGGGGCAGGACGGTCTTCCTCATCAACTACGACGAGAACGACGGCCTGTTCGACCACGTTGTCCCGCCGATGCCGCCGGTCGTCAGCGGCCCGGGCGGCCAGGGCATCGTCTCCGCCGACCTGCGGGCGAGCCTGCGCGACGAACTGCTCGACCTCGGCAAGCACCCGGGCGAGATGGGCCCGTTGGTCCCCGGCGCCGACCCGGGCGGCCTCCAGCCGATCGGCCTCGGCCCGCGCGTGCCGCTGCTGGTCATCTCCCCGTGGTCGCGCGGCGGCTGGGTCTGCTCGGAGACCTTCGACCACACCTCCGTCCTGCGGTTCCTGGAGGCCCGGTTCGGCATCGAGGAGCCCAACATCAGCGCCTGGCGCCGGTCGGTCTGCGGCGACCTCACCTCGGCGCTCGACTTCTCCGGCGCCGACCCGCGGCCGGTCTCGATCCCGGTGCCCGCGCCGATCGCCTCCCAGGGCAAGCCGTACCAGGTGCCGCTGCCCCAGCGGATGCCCACCCAGGAGCCCGGCGTCCGGCCGGCCCGCGCCCTCCCGTACGACCTGGTGGTCAACGAGGAGGAGACGGACACCCCCGGGCGGTTCCAGCTGGACCTGGAGAACCGGGGTGAGGCGGGCGCCTGGCTCTACGTCTACGACCGGACGGCGCCGAAGGCCGCCCCCCGCCGCTACACCATCTCGGGCGGCGACACCCTCGGCGACTTCTGGCCGCTCACCGCCTCCGGCGACTACCACCTCGCCGCCCACGGCCCGAACGGGTCGGTGCAGGAGTTCGAGGGCAACGCCCGGACCGAACTGGTCGCGCTGTTCGACCCGAAGAAGTCCACGGTGCGCGTCAAGGTCACCAACAACGGGCCGGTCGCCCGGACGGTGACCGCCGCCAACGCCTACGCCAAGGGCTCGCAGCAGAGCCGCAGCATCCGGCCCGGCGCCTCGGCCCAGTTCACGTTCGACATCCGCCCCGACAGCCGCTGGTACGACATCACCGTCGCCGGCACCGACGGACCGACCTTCCGTCGCCGCTGGGCCGGCCACCTGGAGAACGGCCGCCCCGGCACCAGCGACCCCGGCCCCCGCTGACCGACGGCGGAGCCCCTGACCGGCTCCCCGCACCGGCGTTCCGTCCTACGCCGGTGCGGGGAGCCCCAGGGTCCGGCGGTACCAGGGGGCGGCGGCGGGCAGCCTGATGAGGGGGCCCGGGCCGGGCGGGCAGGCGGCGAGGCGCCAGACGTCGTCCCCCCGGTACCAGTGGTCGCGGGCGATCAGGGAGAACTGGCGCTCGGAGACGCGGCCGGGGGTGGCGGCGAGCAGGCGGCGGCATTCGTCCCAGGAGGTGTCCGGGCCGGCCAGGGCGGGCAGCAGGCCGAGGTCGGCCAGGGCGGCGAGCAGGTCGCCGGCCCGGACCGGGTCGGGGTGGCTCGCGTGGTGGACGCCGGGCGGGACGACGTGGTCGTCCAGGGCGAGGGCGGTGATCAGCCGGGCCAGGTCGGCGCGGTCCACCACGGAGAGCCTGGCGTTCCCACCCGCCCAGGGCACCGGCACCCGGCGGACCAGTTCGGCCAGCGCGGGCACCACCCAGCGGTCGCCCGTCCCGGTCACCAGGCCGGGCCGCAGCACGACGGCGCCCGCCGCCAGCGCGACGCGCTCGCCGAGCAGCCTGGTCCGGCTGGCCTCGGAGACCGGGGCGGCCGGCACCTCGTCGACCCCGATGCCGGCGTGCGGCCCCTCGCCGTACACCGCGGTCGTCGACAGGTGGACGATCCGGCGCACCCCGGCCCGGGTCGCGGCGGCCGTCACCGCCTCGGTGCCGCGCACGTTCACCGCCGCGCACTCCTCGGCGCCGCCGGAGACCCGGGAGGCCAGGTGGAGCAGGACGTCGGCACCCTCGCAGAGCGCGGCCAGCGCCGCCCCGTCGGCGAGGTCACCCGGCACCCAGTCGGCCGCGCCGCGTACGGGCGGCAGTTCGCGGGCCAGCGCGCGCACCCGCGCGCCGCGGGCGGTGAGGGCGGCCAGCACGGCTGAGCCTATGAAGCCGGTCGCTCCGGTCAGCGCGACCGTGGTGCGCTCCGGGTGCTGCCGTCCCGCCGCCATGCCGCACCCCTCGCCGTCTCGCCGTCTCGCCGTCTCACGGTGTCGCCGTGTCGCTGTGTCGGCATATCGCCGTCGACCGGCCGGTCAGTCTATCCAGCCCCCGCCACCCGCCCGGCGGCCGCCCGTACGGAGGGGGCGGGGCACGGCCCGAGGTAAGGCCCACCTAGGCTGTAGACCAAGCAAAACGGGCGAACCGGACCCCCTCCAGGGGCCACGAGGACGGAAAGCAGGGCCCCCCGATGGGCGACGGAATGTCAGGCATGCACCACCACGGCGGGATGACCCAGCTAGGCCCGTTCACCTTGTCCAACGTCTGGACCTGGTCCCCCGACTGGGTGTTCCTGCTGGGCGGTCTGGCCGCCCTGGCGCTGTACGCGGCGGGCGTGGTCCGGCTCCACCGGCGCGGCGACCGCTGGCCGGTCGGCCGGATGGTCGGCTGGGCGGCCGGTGTCGGCAGCCTGATCCTGGTCACCTGCACCGGGCTGAACGACTACGGCATGGTGCTGTTCAGCGCGCACATGATCCAGCACATGGTGCTGTCCATGCTGACGCCGATCCTGCTGCTGCTGGGCGCCCCGATCACGCTGGCGCTGCGCGCGCTGCGGCCCGCCGGCAAGGGCCGCCCGCGCGGTCCGCGCGAGCTGCTGGTGGCGCTGCTGCACAGCCGGTACGTCCGGGTGATCTCGCACCCGGCCTTCACCATCCCGCTGTTCATCGCGAGCCTGTACGGGGTCTACTTCACCCCGCTGTTCGACTTCCTGATGCAGTACCGCGCCGGGCACATCTTCATGATGGTGCACTTCCTCGCCACGGGTCTGGCCTTCTTCTGGCCGATCATGGGCGTGGACCCGGGCCCGCACCGCCCCAGTCATGTGATGCGGATCATCGAGCTGTTCATGGGCATGCCGTTCCACGCCTTCTTCGGCGTGGCCGTGATGATGGCCGCCCACCCGCTGGTCACCACCTTCACCGTGGAGAGCGCGCCACCGGGCACCGACCTCCTGGAGGACCAGAAGCTGGCCGGCGGCATCACCTGGGCGTTCGGCGAGATCCCGACCGCGATCGTGCTGATCGCGCTGGTGTACCAGTGGATGCGCTCCGAACAGCGGCACGCCCGCCGCACCGACCGGGCCGAGGAGCGCAGCGGCGACGCCGAGCTGGAGGCGTACAACGCCTACCTGGCCTCGCTGCACAAGCGCGGCCCGCGCCCGGCGGCGCCCGCCGCCCCCGCCGCCGCTGTCACCCCCGTCACCCCGGCGGCCGACGCCGGCTGAGCCCGCCGCCGCCCGCGCCGCGGAACCCCCGTTCCCGTTCGGAACGGGGGTTCCGCCGTATACGTTCGGACGGTATGCACGCTCTGCTGACCGTCGCTGTCCTGCTCGGCGGGTACGTCCTGCTCTGGCTGCTCGGCTTCCTCGGCTGCGCGCTGCGGCAGGGGCGCCGCCCCGCCCCCGCCGGGGCCGACTACCTGGTCGTCCTCGGCGCCGCCCTGGACGGCTGCGAGCCCGCCCCGCCGCTGGCGGCCCGGCTGGACGCCGCGCTGGAACGTTTCGCCGCCGAGGAGGCCGCCGGGCACGCGCCGCTGCTCCTGGTCACCGGCGGGAAGGGCCCGCACGAGGAGTGCACCGAGGCCGCCTCGATGGCCCGCTACCTGACCGCCCGGGGCGTCCCGGCCGACCGGATCCGGCGCGAGGAGCGGGCCGTGAACACCGTCGAGAACCTGCGTTTCAGCGCGGCGCTGATGGCCGCCGAACGGCCCGGCTACCGATGCACGGTCGTCACCAGCGGCTTCCACACCGTCCGCACCGCACTCGCCGCCCGCCGGGCCGGCGCCCCCGGCCCGGTGGTCGGCGCGGACGGGCTGCTCGCCCACGGCCCGTACGCGCTGCTGCGGGAGGCGGTCGGCACGGCACTCGCGTACCCGCGCGCCAACGTCGCCGCCCTCCTGCTGCTGGCCGGCACCGGAGTGCTCCTCGGATGAGCCCCGGACACCCCGGCTGCTACTGGAGCCTCCACTGCTGGTTCCAGCCGCTGTTGCAGGTCCAGACGCCCAGGGCCTTGGCGTCCTCGTCGTAGGTCAGGCAGTCCTGGTCGGTGATCCGGATCCGGTACTGGCCGTCGCCCTGCGCGACGAGCTGCCACTTCTGCTCGTCGGCGCCGGTCCACGGCTTGGCCTCGGCGACGTAGCCCTTGGTGTTCTCGGTCAGCGCGAGGCCGGACACGGCGCTGGTGATCTTGTAGCGGCCGTTGCCCAGTGCGGTGAACTGCCAGCCGGTGTTCTTGGGGCCGCTGGTGCCGGCGAGGATCGAGGGGCCCGAGGCGGCCCCGGTGGCCACCGGGCCCCGGCCGGTCTTCACCTTGGGGTACAGCAGCCCGGTCACGACGTCACCACCGCCACCCTGGTGCGCGGGCACGCCGGGGGTGGCGGTGCCACCGGTGCCGACGCCCGGCACCGTACCGGGCTTGGCGGGGATGCCCGGGGTGGCGGTGCCACCGGTGCCGACGCCCGGCACCGTACCGGGGTTCGCGGGGATGCCCGGGGTGGCGGTGCCGCCCGTGCCGACGCCCGGCACCGTGCCGGGGACGCCGGGGGTCACGGGGACACCCGGGGTGCCGGGGGTCCCCGCGATGTCGGCCGGGATCTCGCGGGCCGGGAAGTGGATGATCCGCTTGCTGTCGTAGCACCGGATCAGCACGCAGGACCGGGAGGTGGTCACGGTCCGGTCCGAGTCGCTGCCGACGAAGGCCCAGTTCCCGTAGCCGCCGTCGCCCTTGTTGGTGAAGGTCGACTCGCCCGCGAAGACCCAGATCCGGAAGTCGTCGTAGCCGGTCGGGCCGCCCTCGTTGTCGTGGTGCTCCAGCTTGACGGTCTGGTCGATCAGCACCCCGCGCATGTCCGCCTCGTAGACGTTGCGGAACCAGAGGGTGTCGTACAGGTCGGTGCCGTCGTACTTGAACACCATCACGTTGAACCCCGGTGCGGCGGCGCTCAGTTGGCCGGCCATGCCCTGGGTGAACGCGGCGTTGTCGGCCTGCGCGGTGAGGGCCGCGCTGCGGAAGCCCCCGATCATGGCGCCGATGGAGCTGATCAGCGCGCTGTAGCAGTTGCCGTTGCCGATGTTGGCGGGCCCGCCGACCCCCGGCTCGATGCCCGGGCAGTCGG
The DNA here is from genome assembly GCF_044745805.1 of Kitasatospora sp. NPDC086801. Lineage (NCBI taxonomy): Bacteria > Bacillati > Actinomycetota > Actinomycetes > Kitasatosporales > Streptomycetaceae > Kitasatospora > Kitasatospora sp. NPDC086801. The sequence goes on along the minus strand of NZ_JBIVAX010000014.1, from coordinate 98,977 downwards.
TCGCCGCCGAGGCCTGCTGCGGCACGGCCATCAGGCCGGTCGAGGCCAGGGCCGCCAGCAGGGTGCCGGCGACGGCCCGGTGGGTGGCCCTGGTCGTCCGGCGGGAGGAAGCGCGCATGCTGAAGTGCCCCGATCATTCGGCGAGGTGGCGTCCGTCTGCGGATCCGCAGCGGAGAACGGTCCTCCGGATGCTAGGACCGCTCACCGGCGCCACCCGTGATCTTGACGGCTCCCTGACGGACCGTTGATGATCTTCCTCCGCCCTGGCCCCGCAGCGGCCACGGAGGCAGCCTGGAAAGCCGGGAGGCTCCCAGGTCCGGTACTGGACCCGGGAGCCTCCCGGTGCTTCGACTCCCCTGGGATCAGGCGAGGTTGGCGAGCGCCTCGTTGAAGGTCTTGGACGGGCGCATCACGGCCGCGGCCTTGGCCGGGTCCGGCTGGTAGTAGCCGCCGAGGTCGACCGGCGAGCCCTGCACGGCGATCAGCTCGTCGACGATGGCCGTCTCCTGCTCACCGAGCGCCTTGGCCAGGCCCTCGAACGCCTGGGCCAGCTCGGCGTCGGCGGTCTGCTGGGCCAGCTCCTGGGCCCAGTACAGGGCCAGGTAGAAGTGGCTGCCGCGGTTGTCGATGCCACCGAGGCGGCGGCTCGGCGACTTGTCCTCGTTGAGGAAGGTGCCGGTGGCGCGGTCCAGGGTGTCGGCCAGCACCTGGGCGCGGGCGTTGCCGGTGCTGGTGGCCAGGTGCTCGAAGCTGGCGGCCAGGGCGAAGAACTCGCCCAGGCTGTCCCAGCGCAGGTAGTTCTCCTTGACCAGCTGCTGGACGTGCTTCGGGGCGGAGCCGCCGGCGCCGGTCTCGAACAGGCCGCCGCCCGCCATCAGCGGGACGACCGACAGCATCTTGGCGCTGGTGCCCAGCTCCAGGATCGGGAACAGGTCGGTCAGGTAGTCGCGCAGCACGTTGCCGGTCACCGAGATGGTGTCCTCACCGCGGCGGATGCGCTCCAGCGAGAAGGTGGTGGCCTCGACCGGGGACTTGATCTCGATCTGCAGGCCGGTGGTGTCGTGCTCCGGCAGGTACTTCTTGACCTTCTCGATCAGGACGGCGTCGTGGGCGCGACTCCCGTCCAGCCAGAACACCGCCGGGTCGCCGGTGGCGCGGGCGCGGGTGACGGCCAGCTTGACCCAGTCCTGGATCGGCAGGTCCTTGGTCTGGCAGGCGCGGAAGATGTCGCCCGGCTGGACGGCCTGCTCCAGCACCACGTTGCCCTCGGCGTCGACGAGGCGGACGGTGCCGGCCGCGGCGACCTCGAAGGTCTTGTCGTGGCTGCCGTACTCCTCCGCCTTCTGGGCCATCAGGCCGACGTTCGGGACGGAACCGATGGTGGCCGGGTCCAGGGCGCCGTGGGCGCGGCAGTCCTCGATGACGGCCTGGTACACGCCGGAGTAGCTGCTGTCGGGCAGCACGGCGAGGGTGTCGGCCTCCTGGCCGTCCGGGCCCCACATGTGGCCGGAGGTGCGGATCATGGCCGGCATCGAGGCGTCGACGATGACGTCGCTCGGGACGTGCAGGTTGGTGATGCCCTTGTCCGAGTCGACCATCGCCAGGGCCGGGCCCTCGGCGATCTCGGCCTCGAACGAGGCCTTGATCTCCGCGCCCAGGTGCGGCACGCCGTCCAGGCCGTTGAGGATGCCGCCGAGGCCGTTGTTCGGGTCCAGACCGGCGGCGACCAGCACCTCGCCGTACTTGGCGAAGGTCTTCGGGAAGAAGGCGCGGACCACGTGGCCGAAGATGATCGGGTCGGAGACCTTCATCATGGTGGCCTTGAGGTGGACCGAGAACAGCACGCCCTCGGCCTTGGCGCGCTCGACCTGGGCGGCCAGGAACTCGCGCAGGGCGGCGACGCGCATCACCGAGGCGTCGACGACCTCGCCGGCCAGCACCGGGACGCTCTCGCGCAGCACGGTGGCGCTGCCGTCCTCGGCGACCAGCTCGATGCGCAGCGCGCCGTCGGCGGCGATCACGGCGGACTTCTCGGTGGAGCGGAAGTCGTTCTCACCCATGGTGGCGACGTTGGTCTTGGAGTCGGCCGACCAGGCGCCCATGCGGTGCGGGTGGGTCTTGGCGTAGTTCTTCACCGAGCCCGGGGCGCGGCGGTCCGAGTTGCCCTCGCGCAGGACGGGGTTGACGGCGCTGCCCTTGACCTTGTCGTAACGGGCGCGGACGTCCCGGTCCTCGTCGGTCTGCGGGTCGTCCGGGTAGTCCGGGAGCGCGTAGCCCTGCGCCTGCAGCTCGGCGACGGCGGCCTTCAGCTGCGGGATGGACGCCGAGATGTTCGGCAGCTTGATGATGTTGGCGCCCGGGGTCTTGGCCAGGTCGCCCAGCTCGGCGAGGGCGTCCTCGATCCGCTGGCCCTCGGCGAGACGCTCCGGGAAGCTCGCGATGATCCGCCCGGCCAGGGAGATGTCGCGGGTCTCCACGCGCACACCCGCCGTCGAGGCGTATGCCTGGACAACCGGCAGGAACGAGTAGGTCGCCAGGGCCGGAGCCTCGTCGGTGTGCGTATAGATGATGGTCGAGTCAGTCATCGGTACTCCGCTTCACGTCTCCAACGTCTTGACGTCAAGATATCTCGTCACGGCCCCCTAGCTCCACCTCCCCCCGCCCCGGAGCGCGCGCCGGGCGCCCCGGGGGCGCTCCGACGGTCAGCTCCACCGTGGTCCCGGGGCCGGTGCGGGGCAAGCGGAGAGCGCTCAGACCTCGGCGAACCGGGCCGCCAGCTCCGCCTCGTCGGTGAGGAACCAGAGCTGCCGGCCGCGGTTGCTCTCCCGGACGAAGTCGCGCAGCGGGTCGCTCGCCGCGACGTGGTCGGCGATGTCGCCGAGGACCACCAGGCCGACGCGGTAGTTGACGAACTTCTGCACGATGCCGCCGGCGACCCGGGTGCGCAGCGCGAAGAAGTCCGGGTGCAGCCGGGCGACGGGGACGACCACCCAGGAGGCGCCGCGGCCGAACGCGTCGCCGATCACGTCCACGGCGTCCTGCTCCTCGCGGATCGGCGCACCCTCGACGGGCAGCCGCAGGACCGTCGTGCCGTACTGCTCGGACATTGCCGTTCTCCCTGGTCGATGTGGATTCGATGCGGATCCGGTGTGACCGACGCCATCCGGCGCGGCCGGCGTCAGCGCATGGACGAGGCGCCAACGCGTGAACGGGGTCTCGGTGCGTGGACGAGGTCTCAGTGCATGGACGAGGTCATCGTGTGGACGATGCCGAGCAACGCGGCGGTGTCGGCCGGATCGCCGAGGACGACGAGCCGCAGGGTCTCCCGCTCCTCGTCGTGGACGGTCTCGACGTGCAGCGGCCAGCCGCCCTCGCGCGGGCCGGCGATCGCGGCCAGCACGGCGTTGGACAGCCGGTCCGCGGCGACCCGGTCGACGCCCTCGATCCGGACGACGGCGGACACCTCGGCGCGCCGCGGGCCGGCCCCGGGCGCGACCTCGGCGGCCGGGGCGCCGGTGAAGGCCTCCAGGTCCGCACGGGCGATCCGGTACTGCTTGCCGATCCTGGCCGCCACGAGCCGGCCGTCGCGGATGTAGCCGCGGACGGTGCGCACGTGCAGGCCGAGCAGTTCGGCCACCTGTTCCACCGAGTAGTACTGCGCCACCTGCGACCATCCTCTCGAACGTCCCCATCCGCAGGAAACATACCATCAGATAGGGATGTTTACGTAATGATAGGGAGTGGTTTAGTCCACCCGGGTGACCCGGCCGTCAGGAGTCCGTCAACGCACCACCCCATTCGGTCAACGCCGCGTCAGGACCGGCGACGCCCGGCGGAACCCGGCCTAGCGTCGAAGCAGCAGTTCCGGCAGGCACCACCACCCCACCCGGGAGCACCCGCATGGCCCGCGTCGTCTGGCACGTTCCGGTCACCGTCTCCAGTACCGGCACCACCACCGCCCTCCGCCTCTTCCGCCTGCGCGACGGCCGCCGCTGCGCCGTCGGCTTCTCCAGCCCCGAGTCGCTCGCCGCCCTCCTCGGGCCGGACCAGACCTTCACCGAACTCGGCGAGCCCGCCCTGCGCGCGCTCACCGCCCCGCTCGGCGTCGACACCCTCGTCCTCGACCCGCGCCTGGTCGCCCCGCCCGTCACCGAACCCGCCTCCCCGCTCACCCCCGCCCCGACCGCACAGCTCCAGCACCGGTGACCGCCCTCCATCTGGTCCCCGAGGATCCGGACCCCGAACCGGAACCACCCGAGCCGGCCCGGGCGCTGCACGCGCTCGCCCGGGTCAGCTACGGGCCGGTCCCGCTCGACTTCGACCGGCTGGCGGCCGAGCACCCGGCCGTCCAGGGCGGACTCTCCCTCGCCGGCGACGCCGACCTGGAGCTCCGCCTCGCCTGCACCGGCCCGGAGGAACTGCGGGCGGTCGCCACCGCCCTGCAGCGCGCCGGGGCCGCCAAGGTCCGGATCGACCTGGTGCTGCGCGCCCTCACCCCCAGGCCGGTGACCCTCCGACCGGTGCCCTAGAGATCGCGCCGGAAGCCCCTACTCGCGGGCCAGGGTCGCGATCGCGGCGAGCAGCAGCGCCGAGCCGGCCAGCAGGCCCGCGGTGAGCGGTTCGCCGAGGAACACCACTCCCATCACGGCCGCCGTCGCCGGTTCCCACAGGACCAGCACGGCGGCCGTGGTGCCGGGGACGACGCTCAGGCCGGTGAAGTACCAGCGGTAGGCGAGCAGCGTCGGCACCGTCCCGAGGAACAGCATCGCGCCCCACGTCACCGCCGGGTTCCCCGCGTTCGGCAGCAGGCCCTGGACGGCGGCCAGCGGCAGCAGGCAGAGCAGGCCGGTGGTGAACGCGCCCGCGCTGGCACGCGCCGAACCGCCGCCCCGGGCCCACAGGGTCAGCCCGCTCTGCCCGGCACCCGCCAGCACCGCCAGCGCGACCCCCAGGGCCGGACGCGGCCCGGCCGCCGGGGCGGCCACCAGCAGCACGAGGCCGCCCAGCGCCAGCCCGACGGCGACGACCGCCCGGCCGCCGAGGCGCTCGCCCAGCAGGACGTGCCCGCCGAGGCTGGTCAGCACCGGACCGGCGCCGATCGTGATCAGCGTGCCCAGCCCCAGGCCCGCGTACTGCACCGAGCCGAAGTAGGCGCACTGGCTGACGGCCAGGCCGAGCCCGGTCAGGACGGCGGCGCCCCGCCCGGTGCCGTGCCGGTCCCGGGAGGGCAGCAGGGCCAGGCAGAGCGCCGCGACGGCGAAGCGCCAGAACGAGACGGCGACCGGGCCGAGGCCACTGGTCCGCAGCAGCAGGGCGGCCACGGCGCCGCCCACGCCCCAGGCGACGGCGGCGGCCGAGATGGACAACAGGCCGTGCCGGAAGGGCACGGCGGTGTACGAGGTCATGCGTCGGTACTCCACGATGAGATGCCGGATGAGGTCCGCGGGGTACGCGGGCGGCAACCAGCGCCCCGGTGGCGGCGGCTACGGCCGCCCGGCCGGGGTGGGTGTGGAGTGCGCCGCCCGCTAGCGGACCGGCGGCGGCAGGATCACGTGACGCATGACGGTCAGCCTACGCCCCCGCCCCACCCCCGCCCCACCCCCGGCCGGACAGCGCCGGACAGGCGCCAGGGCCTCGTCCCGCCCCGGCCCGATGGTGATCTTTCCTTCTTCCGCGGCCGCGACGTACCGTCGAGCCCAGACGTGACGCACCCGGCGCGAGGAGCAGGCGCGATGGACCGATTGACGTACGACGAGGTCAAGGCCGCCGGTGAGCGGATCGCCGGGAGGGTGCGGCCGGTCGCGGTCGCCCCCGGGGACGACCGCGGGCGGATCTGGCTGGCGCTGGAGTTCCTTCAGCACACCGGCAGCTTCAAGGCGCGCGGTGCGCAGAACTTCCTGCTCGCGCACGCCGAGGCGGGCACCCTCCCGGAGGCCGGGGTCACCATCGCCTCGGGCGGCAACGCCGGACTGGCCTGCGCCTGGGCGGCGCGCGAACTCGGCGTCCGCGCCACGGTGTTCCTGCCCGAGACGGCCTCCCCGGTGAAGCTGGCGCGGCTGCGCTCGTACGGCGCCGAGGTGCGGCTGGTCGGCCGGGAGTACGCGGAGGCGCTGGCGGCCTGCGAGGAGTTCGCGGCGGCCGGCGGGGCGCTGGCCTCGCACGCCTACGACCACCCCCTGATCGCCGCCGGCGCGGGCACCGTGCTGGAGGAGATCCGGGCCCGGGTCCCCGGGCTGGACACGGTGGTGGTGTCGGTCGGCGGCGGCGGGCTGTTCGCCGGGGTGGCCGTCGCGGCCCGCGAGCACGGCGTGCGGGTGGTCGCGGTGGAGCCGGAGGGCAGCCGGGCGCTGCACGCCGCCCTGGCCGCCGGCCACCCCGTCGACGTCCCGGTCTCCTCCGTGGCCCAGGACGCCCTCGGCGCCCGCCGCGCCACCGCCCTCGCCGTCCACGCCGCCCGCCACGAGGGCGTCCGGTCCGTCCTGGTCGACGACGAGGCCATCGTGCGCGCCCGCCGCCGGCTCTGGGAGGACCACCGCATCGCCGTCGAGTACGCGGCCTCCACCGCCCTGGCGGCCCTCGACCACGCGGAGGGCGAGCGGGTCGCCGTCCTGCTCTGCGGCGCCAACACCGACCCGTCCGACCTGGCCGCGCCCTGATCGGCGACCACCCGGACGACGCCTTCGGCACCGGCACCGGCCGGATCCACCGTCAAGCATGAGGACCTGCCCACCGGTTGGGAGACCGGCGGGCAGGTCCCGTTGTCGGACACGCGCTACAGGCTCAGCACCGTCCGCAGGGCCGCGGCGACCTCCGCCTCCGGGTCGTCCGCCGCGCCCGTGGAGCGCCAGGCGACGAAGCCGTCCGGCCGGACCAGCACCGCGCCGGCCGGGCCGATCCCGTGCAGTTCCGCGAAGTCCGCGCCCGGCTCCGGCGCCAGGTCGTCCTCGGCGCCGCCGCCGATCCGGTAGGCGTCCAGCGGGACGGCCAGCCGGTCGGCCGCCCGCCGCGCGCCGGTCTGCCAGGCCGCGCCCTCGGGGCCGGTGAGCAGCACCATCGCCTGCTCGTACAGGTCCACCGTGGACAGCCGCACGCCCGCCCGCAGCAGCCACTGGTGCGGGGCGCGGCTGCCCGGCTCCCCGGCCGACTCGAACTTCTCGGGGACGACCGCTCCCGCCGGGTCCGTCCCGGTCACCGCGCCCACCGGGTAGCGGTAGCCGAGCGCCACCGCGAGCACCCCGGCCTGCCGCCCGGTGCCCGGCACCACCGCGTACCCGGGGTGGCTGTGCTCGGCCGAGCGGGCCGAGGCGCGCTCGCCGGTCACCTGCGCGACCGGGCGGCGCTCCTGCCCGTACGTCTCCAGCAGCGCCGGCCCGGCCCAGCCGCACAGCACCGCGGCGAGCTTCCAGGCCAGGTTGTGCGCGTCCTGGATGCCGGTGTTGGAGCCGAACGCGCCGGTCGGCGACATCTCGTGCGCCGAGTCCCCGGCGAGGAAGACCCGCCCGGCGCCGTACCGCTCGGCCACCCGTTCGGCGGCGTGCCAGGGCGCCCGGCCGGTCACCTCGACGTCGAGATCCGGCAGGCCGACGGCGGTGCGGATGTGCCGCGCGCAGCGCTCGTCGGTGAACGCCTCCAGCGGCTCGCCGTGCTCGGGGTGCCAGGGCGCGTGGAAGACCCACTCCGTCTGGTTGTCCACCGGCAGCAGCGCGCCGTCCGCCTCCGGGTTGGTCAGGTAGCAGGCGATGAAGTGCCGGTCCCCGACGACGTCGGCCAGCCGCTTGGCGCGGAAGGTGATGCTCACGTTGTGGAACAGCTCGCCCTGGCCGCTCTGGCCGATGCCCAGGCGCTCGCGGGCCGGGCTGCGCGGGCCGTCCGCCGCGATCAGGTAGTCCGAGCGCACCCGGCGCTCCTCGCCGGTCTCCCGGCTGCGCAGCACCGAGGTGACGCCCTCGGCGTCCTGCTCGAAGGAGACCAGCTCGGCGTTGAAGCGGACGTCGCCGCCGAGGTCGCGGGCGGCGCGCAGCAGCACCGGCTCCAGGTCGTTCTGGCTGCACAGGCACCACGAGCTGGGGCTGAACCGGGCGAGCCGCCCGCCGGGGTCGATCTCCCGGAACAGCCACTCCTGCTCGGAGCCGGTCAGCGAGGGCGCCTGGAGGATGCCGTGGTTCGGGGCGAGGACCGACGCCGCCTCGCGGATCGCCGGCTCGATCCCGGCCACCCGGTACAGCTCCATCGTGCGGACGTTGTTGCCTCGGCCACGCGGGTGATGCGAGGTGTCGGCGTGCTTCTCGACCAGCAGGTGCCTGACACCCAGTCGGCCGAGGAAGAGCGAGGCCGACAGCCCGACCAGCGACCCGCCCACGATCAGGACCGGCACCCGGTCGTCAACCTTCGGATTCATCAATTGCTCCACCCTGTAAGGGGATTCAGCGGACCGGCGACGGGGATCGGGGCCGGCCTCGACGGGGCCGCACAGCCCGGGGCCCCGCTCTTCCATCCCCCGCCCGAGGGTGCTTGTGCCGCCTCTTCCCCCGGATGGCCCGCAAATATCGCGGGACCCCGATACGCCGCTCACGATCGACCTCAGGCCTGGCGCCGACCGACCGGGCCGATCGCCGTCGCACCGCCCCCAAGCCGGGAGCACCCGCCGGACGCAGCCCACCACGGCCCGCAACGTGCGGCCCAGAGCAGAAAGTGGATCATGACAACTCTGTCCGAACCGCAACGGAAGCAGCAGGCCGACTCCGACACCCGGCTCCGGGTGGTACTGATGCTGGAGATCCAGGACGGCGCCCAGCAGCGCTTCCTCGACGTCTACGAGCAGCTGCGCCACCAGGTGGCCTCGGTGCCCGGCCATGTCAGCGATCAGCTGTGCCAGTCGATCAACGACCCCCGCCAGTGGCTGATCACCAGCGAGTGGGAGGACCAGGACACCTTCCTGGAGTGGGTGGACAGCCCCGCCCACCGCGAGATGGTCAAGCCGATGCACGGCTGCGTCAGCGACAACTTCCGCTCGCTGCGCTACGGCATCCTGCGCGAGACCTCGGCGGCCGGCTCCACCGGCACCCGGGCCCCGCTGGAGGTCCCGCCCGGCCTGCCGCGCACCGAGCCCGCCGGGCACGTCGGCCCGCCGAAGGCCGAGCCCGGCCCGGACGGCGTCGTCCGGCACGCGCTCACCTTCACGGTCAAGCCCGGCAGCGAGCCCGAGGTGGCCCGGATCCTGTCCGGCTACGCCTCGCCCCGGGCCGAGGTGGACGAGCACACCAGGCTGCGCCGCACCTCGCTGTTCATGCACGGCAACCGGGTGGTCCGGGCCGTCGAGGTGGTCGGCAACCTCGGGGACGCGCTGCGCCACGTGGCGATGCAGCCGGAGGTGCGGGCCGTCGAGGAGGCGATCAACCCGTACCTGGAGGAGGCCCGCCAACTGGGCGACCCGCAGGCCGCACGCGCCTTCTTCGCCCGGGCCGCGCTGCCCGCAAAGCACCAGGCGATCGCCAGCTCCCCGACCTCCGCCCGGCTGCACCGGCACGCCGTGCTGTACCCCGTCCGCCCGGGCGAGGGGCAGACCGTCGCCGAGCTGCTCGCCGACTACGACAACCTCGCCACCGCCGACCCGACCGGCCCGGTCGCGGCCAGCACCGTGTTCCACCGGGCGGACGTGGTGGTGCGCCTGGTCGACCTGCGGGTGCCGGCCGAGGCCGACCCGGCGGCCGCCCTCGGCGTGGCGGGCGACCAGGAGGCCGCCGCACTCGGCCGGCTGCTCGACCTCGGTTCGCAGGGCGACCTGCGCACCGCCGACGGGCTCGCCGCCGTCCTGGCCGCCCGCGCCATGAACCCGGTCACCGACCGCAGCTCGCAGGACAACTGAAGAACCAGCCACATCTCTCGGAGGAAAACACCATGACCACGCAGTACCCACGGATCGTGCACGTCGACGAGGCACCGGAGAACCGTCGGCGCGGCGGCGACCTGCGCGCCATGCTCACCCCGACCACCTGCGGGGCGACCAGCGGGTTCATGGGGCTGGCGATCGTCCAGCCCGGCGAGCGGATCGGCGAGCACTACCACCCGTACTCCGAGGAGTTCGTGTTCGTGGTCTGCGGCGACCTGGAGGTGGACCTGGACGGCGAGAGCCGTCCGATCAAGCCCAACCAGGGCCTGATGATCCCGATCAACATGCGCCACCGCTTCCGCAACGTCGGCGGCACCGAGGCCCGGATGGTGTTCCACCTCGGCCCGCTCGCCCCCCGCCCCGAACTCGGCCACGTGGACACCGAGGAGACCGGCGCCGCCGGCCCGCCGGAACACGCCAAGGTGGCCTCGTGACCCGGCGCGTCGCCGTCACCGGGATCGGCGTCGTCGCGCCCGGCGGGGTCGGGGTCCCGGCGTTCTGGGAGCTCCTCACCACCGGCCGCACCGCCACCCGGGGCATCACGCTCTTCGACCCCACCGGGTTCCGCTCCCGGATCGCCGCCGAGGTCGACTTCGACCCGGCGGCCCACGGGCTGAGCCCGGCGGACGTCCAACGGGCCGACCGCTACGTGCAGTTCGCGATGGTCGCGGCGGACGAGGCGATCGCCGACGCGGGCCTGGACCTGGCCGCCGAGGATCCGTGGCGGGTCGCCGTCTCGCTCGGCACCGCCGTCGGCGGCACCACCCGGCTGGAGCACGACTACGCCCTGGTCAGCGCCGGTGGCGCCCGCTGGGACGTCGACCACCACCGGGCCGAACCGCAGCTGCACCGGGCCTTCGCGCCCAGCACGCTGGCCTCCGCGGTCGCCGAACGCACCGGCGCGCACGGCCCGGTGCAGACCGTCTCCACCGGCTGCACCTCCGGCCTCGACGCGATCGGCTACGGCTTCCAGGCCGTCGAGGAGGGGCGCGCCGACATCTGCATCGCCGGCGCCTCCGACTCCCCGATCTCGCCGATCACCGTCGCCTGCTTCGACGCCATCAAGGCCACCAGCGAACGCAACGACGACCCGGAGCACGCCTCCAGACCCTTCGACGCCCACCGGGACGGCTTCGTCCTCGGCGAGGGCGGCGCCGTCCTGGTGCTGGAGGAACTGGAGCACGCCCGCCGCCGCGGCGCCCGGATCTACGGCGAGCTCGGCGGCTTCGCCACCTTCGGCAACGCCTACCACATGACCGGCCTCACCCAGGAGGGGCTGGAGATGTCCCGGGCGATCGACGACGCGCTCGCCCACGCCCGGGTGGACCGCACCGACGTCGGCTACGTCAACGCGCACGGTTCGGGCACCAAGCAGAACGACCGGCACGAGACCGCCGCCGTCAAGCGCTCGCTCGGCGCCCACGCCTACCGGACGCCGATGAGCTCCATCAAGTCGATGGTCGGACACTCGCTCGGCGCGATCGGCGCCATCGAGGTGGTCGCCTGCACCCTCGCGCTGGCCCACGGCGTGGTGCCGCCGACCGCCAACTACGAGACTCCGGACCCGGAGTGCGACCTCGACTACGTGCCGCGCACCGCGCGCGAGCTGCCGCTGAGCCACATCCTCTCGGTCGGCAGCGGATTCGGCGGATTCCAGTCCGCCGTCGTGCTCAACAGAACGGGGTGAGTGTCATGACGTCACGTCAGCAGGGCCGCCGGGCGGTGGTCACCGGCCTCGGCGTGGTGGCGCCGAACGGCGTTGGGGCCGACGCCTTCTGGAAGGCCACCAGGCAGGGCGTGAGCGTCCTCGACCGGATCACCCGCGAGGGCTGCGACGGGCTGCCGCTGCGCGTCGCCGGCCAGGTGCGGGACTTCGACCCGCGGGCCGCGATCGACAGTCGGTACCTGGTGCAGACCGACCGGTTCACGCACTACGCGATGGCCGCCGCCGACCTGGCGGTGGCGGACGCCGGATTCCACCCCGACCCCGAACAGCCCTTCGCGGTCGGGGTGGTGACCGCGGCCGGCTCCGGCGGCGGCGAGTTCGGCCAGCGCGAGCTCCAGCAGCTCTGGGGCCAGGGGCCGCAGTTCGTCGGCCCCTACCAGTCCATCGCCTGGTTCTACGCGGCCAGCACCGGCCAGATCTCGATCCGCGGCGGCTACAAGGGCCCGTGCGGGGTGGTCGCCAGCGACGAGGCCGGCGGCCTGGACGCGCTCGCGCACGCCGCCCGCACGATCGAACGCGGCACCGACGCGGTGGTGGCCGGCGCCGCCGAGGCACCGCTGGCGCCGTACTCGATGGTCTGCCAGCTCGGTTACCCCGAGGTCAGCCTCGCCGATCGGCCCGACCGGGCCTACCTGCCGTTCACCGCGCAGGCCTGCGGCTTCGCCCCCGCCGAGGGCGGCGCGATGCTGCTGCTGGAGGACGAGCAGGCGGCCCGGCGGCGCGGTGCCGCCGTCCGGGCCCACCTGGCCGGACACGGCTCCACCTTCACCGGGGCCTCCCGCTGGGAGGAGTCCCGCGAGGGGCTGGCCGCCGCGATCCGCATCGCCCTGGACGCGGCCAGGATCGCACCCGAGGAGATCGACGTGGTCTTCGCGGACGCGCTCGGCGTCCCGGCCGCCGACCGGGCCGAGGCGCTCGCGCTGGCCGACGCGCTCGGCCCGGCCGCCGAACGCGTCCCGGTCACCGCTCCCAAGTCCGGTACCGGACGGGCCTACTGCGGCGCGCCGCTGCTGGACGTCGCGGCCGCCGTCCTGGCCATGGAGGACGGCGTGCTGCCCCCCACCCCGAACGTCACCGAGGTCAGCCACGACCTCGCCCTGGTGACCGGCCGTGCCCGCCCGGCCGAACTGCGCACCGCACTGGTGCTCAGCCGCGGGCTGATGGGCTCCAACTCCGCGCTGGTGCTCCGGCGCGGGGACCGGCCCTGAAACCGCACCCGCAATTCCACCGAAGGGACACTCCGTGAGCAACACCCTCAGCTATCCCGAGCTGGCCGCCCTGATCCAGGCCCGGGCCGGCGTCACCGTCGACCCGCTCCACCTGGAGCGCCCGGGCGCGCAGTTCGACGAGTTCGGCGTCGACTCGCTCGGCCTGCTCGGCGTCGTCGGCGAGCTGGAGAACCGGCACGGCCTCAAGGTCACCTCGGGCGCCGAGTCCGCCAAGACCCCGGCCGAGTTCCTGGAGCTCGTCAACACCTCCCTCTCCCTCTCCCCGAAAGCTGGTGCCTGAGATGCCCGGACACACCGACAACGAGATCGTCATCGCCGCCCCGCTCGACCTGGTCTGGGAGATCACCAACGACCTGGAGAACTGGCCGGACCTCTTCAGCGAGTACGCCTCGGTGGACGTGCTGGAGCGCGACGGCGACAGCGTCCGCTTCCGGCTCACCATGCACCCCGACGAGAACGGCCAGGTGTGGAGCTGGGTCTCCGAGCGCACCACCGACAAGTCCTCGCTCGCGGTACGCGCCCGCCGGGTCGAGCCCGGCCCGTTCGAGTTCATGGACATCCGCTGGGAGTACGCGGAGGTCCCGGCCGGGACGAAGATGCGCTGGGTCCAGGACTTCGCGATGAAGCCCACCGCCCCGGTCGACGACAACGGCATGGTCAACCACATCAACCGCAACTCGCGGATCCAGCTGGAGCTGATCCGCGAGAAGGTCGAGAAGCGGGCGGCGGAGCGGTGAGCGGGATGCACCGCGCCCTGATCGTCGCCCGGATGAAGCCGGAGGCCGCACCGGACATCGCCGAGGTGTTCGCCGCGTCCGACCAGGGCGAACTGCCACACCTGATCGGCGTCACCGGCCGCAGCCTGTTCCAGTTCGGCGACGTCTACCTGCACCTCATCGAGGCCGAACGCCCGCCGGGCCCGGCCGTCGCCAAAGTCATCGGCCACCCGGAGTTCCGGTCCGTCAGTGACCAGTTGACCGCCTTCGTCCAGGCCTACGACCCTGCCACCTGGCGCGAGCCGAAGGACGCGATGGCGCGCGAGTTCTACCGCTGGGACCGCTGACCACAGCCGTCCCGCTCGTCCTGGGCCCGCCCCCGGCCATCCGCCGGGGGCGGGCCCACGCGCGTGTCCGGCCGGCGTGGCGTGGGTGTGATCCGGCCCGGCCCGACCCGATTCGACCCAACTCGACCCAGCCCAGCCCGGCTCGACCCGACCCGATTCGGCCCGGTTCGACTCAACTCGACCCGACTCGACCCGGCCCGCCGCTAATCCGATTCACCCGGTTCACCAGCGGCGCCCGGGTGAAGACGCTCGGAACTCCACCCGAATCGAGCACAGTGCGTACCCAAGTCGCCACTCTCCGGTGGCGGCGGACGCTGCGGTGGTTGACGGTGAATCAGACGCAGTTCCCACGAACTCCCTTGTCCGGCGCCGTGCCGGCGGTCGCGGGCCTGCGTATCGGAAGGATCATCCTCATGCGTTCTGCACGCACGCTGCTCGCCGGGGCGGCTGTCGCCGCCGTTCTGACCGCCGGTACCCCCATGGCCTTCGCTGACGGCTTCACCGACCAGGCGAAGAGCCTCACCTCGCAGGACCAGGCCGACCGCGGCGACGAGCACGGTCGCGGCGACGACCGCGGCGACGACCGGGGCGGCGACGAGCACGGTCGCGGCGACGACCGGGGCGACGAGCACGGCCGGGGCGACGACCGGGGCGACGAGCACGGCCGGGGCGAGGGCCGCGGCGACGAGCACGGTCGCGGCGAGGGCCGCGGCGACGAGCACGGTCGCGGCGAGGGCCGCGGCGACGAGCACGGCCGGGGCGAGGGCCGCGGCGACGAGCACGGCCGGGGCGAGGGCCGCGGCGACGAGCACGGTCGCGGCGAGGGCCGCGGCGACGAGCACGGTCGCGGCGAGGGCCGCGGCGGCGAGCACGGCCGGGGCGAGGGCCCGCGCGGCGGCGTGCACGCCGGCGGTGGCGGCCTGGCGCTGGCCGACAACGGCATGACGCTGTCCGGTGGCGGGCTCGCCTCCGGCGCCGTCCTGCTGGTCGGCGGGCTCGGGGCCGGCGCGTACGCGCTGCGCCGCAACCGCCGCAACTCCGGCGCCACCATCTGACGTCCGGCATCTGACGCCGCCCCCACGCGCCTCCCCACCAGGCGGCGCGCACGGGGGCGGCGGGTCGTTTCAGACCTTTTCGGGCCGTCGCGGGCCCGGCAGCGCATGGGAATGGAGAAGAGGAGCGATGGGCGGTCCCGTCCCTGGAATGTCCCGACTGCTGCGCACAGGCATCGGTGCGGCGGCGGTCGGTCTGCTGCTGATCTACAACTCGGTCGACACCACGCCGAGAACCAACTCGGTGTCCGGCGTGACCCTTCCCCGGGTGACCGTCGCGCCGGCCGTCCCCGGCCCGTCCGCACCGGCCACCGCCCCCGCGGAGGCCACCACGGAGGCCACCGCGGACCCGGACCCCGCGGCACCTGACCCCGCGGCACCTGACCCCGCGGCACCGGTGCTGGGCCGCGCCGACCCGACCCGGCTGCTGATCCCGCAGATCGCGGTCGACGCCCCGTTCACCGAGCTGACGCTCGATCCGGCGGGCCAGCTCGCCGCGCCGCCGCCGGACGACGACAACCTGGTCGGCTGGTACCGGGACGGCGTCTCCCCCGGCGAGGCCGGCAGCTCGGTGATCGCCGGGCACGTGGACACCACCACGGGCCCGGCGGTGTTCCTGCAGCTGAGCATGCTGCAGCCGGACAACAAGGTCGAGGTGGCCCGAGCCGACGGCACGGTCGCCGTGTTCTCGGTGGACTCGGTGGAGGCCTTCGCCAAGGACGCCTTCCCGGACGAGAAGGTGTACGGCCAGACGCCCGACGCCCAGCTACGGCTGATCACCTGCGGCGGCGCGTACGACAAGGAGCAGCGGGAATACCCGGACAACGTGGTGGTCTTCGCGCACCTGGAGTCCTCGCACCCAGCCTGACCGGCAATGCGAACGACCGCCGCCCCCCAACTCCCGGGGGGACGGCGGTCGTTCGCGTGAGGCCGGCGATCAGCCGCGCACGGTGGCCTCGAAGGCGTGCAGGTAGGGGTTGACCGGGTGGACCTCCGCGACGTCCAGTCCGGCGTCCTCCATCAGCCGCACCAGGCTCTCCTTGGAGTGCTTGGCGCCGCCGACGTTGAGCAGCAGCATCAGGTCCATCGCGGTGGTGAAGCGCATCGACGGGCTGTCGTCGACCAGGTTCTCCACCACCACGACGCGGGCGCCGGGCCGGGCCGCGGCGACCACGTTGGCGAGGGTACGGCGGGTGCTCTCGTCGTCCCACTCCAGGATGTTCTTGATGATGTAGAGGTCCGCGCGGACCGGGATCTCCACCCGGCAGTCGCCGGGCACCAGCCGGGCGCGGGCCGAGAAGGCGCCGCCGTCCTGGAGCCGGGGTTCGGCGCCGGCGACCACCTTGGGCAGGTCGAGCAGGGTGCCGTGCAGCGCCGGGTGCTTCTCCAGCAGGCTGGCCAGCACGTGCCCCTGGCCGCCGCCGATGTCCACCACCGAGTCGACGCCGGTGAGGTCCAGGTACTCGGCGAGGTCGTGGGCGGACTGCCGGCTGGAGGTGGTCATCGCCTTGTCGAAGACCTTCGCGGAGTCGCCCGCGTCGCTGTGCAGGTAGTCGAAGAACTCCTTGCCGAACAGCTCGGGGAAGACGTTGCGGCCGGAGCGGACCGCCTCGTCCAGCTTGGGCCAGGCCTCCCAGGTCCACGGCTCGGTGCACCAGAGGGAGATGTAGCGCAGCGAGTTGGGGGCGTCCTCGCGCAGCAGGCGGGACATCTCGGTGTGCTCGAAACGGTCGTCGGAGGTCTCGGAGAAGATGCCGTAGCAGGTGAGCGCGCGCAGCAGGCGGCGCAGCGACGGCGGCTCGATGTCGAGGGCGGCGGCGAGTTCGGTGACGCTGGTCGGGGTGTCGCCGAGCACGTCGGCGACGCCGAGCCGGGCGGCCGCGCGGACGGCGGCGGCGCAGGCGGCGCCGAAGACGAGCTCGCGCAGGCGCATCGCGGCCTGGGGAGTGGGGGGCGGTGCGATGGTCATGGGAGGTCTTCCTTGTCGACGGGGGCGGGGGTGCCGGGGGCGCGTGCTGGGTTCGGGTGTGCCGGGGGCGGGCGCTGCGGCTCAGCAGCGGCCGGACGGCTCGGATCGCGCGCAGCTGTTGCGGGCGAACGCGTTCTCGCCGGTGTCGCGGTCGGCGATGTCGGCCGGGCTGTTGCCGCTCAGGTGGTTGTCGGCGACGGTGTTGCGGGCGTTGGCGACGCCGACGGCGCTCTTGGAGAGGACGATCCCGCCGGAGAAGTCCGAGCTGCCGACGTTGTCGTGGACCTCGTTGTCGGTGACCCGGGTGTCCTCGACCCCGGTGAGCACGATGCCCGCGCCCTGGATGGCGCCCAGACGCGGGTTGGCCGGGCAGAACATGTTGTTGGCGACGACCCGGTTGTGCCGCACGTCGAGGTCCCCGGCCCGGGGCACGCCCTCGTCGCCGACCACGAAGACGCCGCCGCAGTTGCCGCGGATCTCGTTGTCCTGGACGGCCAGCCCGCGCAGGCGGCGGACGGTGACGCCGACCCGGTTCTCGGTCAGTTCGTTGCCCTCCACGACGGTGCCCCCGGTGTCGGGCGCGCCGCCCTCGCGGTAGGCGTAGTTGGCGAGGAAGACGCCGGACTGGCCGTTGCGGATCGAGCGGTTGCCGACGATCCGGGCCCGGGTGGAGATCTCCTGGCTGATGCCCTGCTGGGCGTTGTCGTGGACGTAGGTGTCGCGCACGGTCAGGCCGGTGGTGCCGCTGGCGTCGATGCCGTTCTTGCGGAAGCCGGTGACGGCGAGGGTCTCGATGGTGACGTCCGACAGCGGGGCCGCCTCGGTGCCGTCCACGCAGAGGCCGTGTCCGGCGGTGGCGCAGGCGTTCTCGGTACCGTCCCCGGGGGTGATCACGCTGTCCGCGCCGGCGCCGCGCAGGGTGAGGCCGGGGGTGGTGATGCGGACGCTGCCGGGGTAGGTGCCGGCGAGCAGTTGGACGGTGTCGCCGGGGCGGGCAGCGTCGACGGCCTGCTGAATCGACTCGCCCGGCAGGACGACGTGCAGGAACTCGGCGGCCTGGGCCGCGGGCGCGGCGGCCAGGGTGGCGAGGACGGTGGTCAGGGCGGTCGCGGCGGCGGTGGCCGCGGCGAAGTGGTGGACCCGTCGCGTGGGCATGAGTGGTGACCTGTTCTTTCCGGCGCGCTCGCGGGTGTGCGGCCGGAGCCTGCCGGGCGGCGCGCTAGGTACGCGGTGTCTGTTCTTACGCGGTGTGCGTGGGGGGTGACGGCCGGTGGGTGCGGCCGAGTCGACGCTATGGGCCACCGGGTGGGCCCGCCACCAGGGCTGGGCTGCGGGACTGACGGGGCGTCGGCCGGTCGTGGGACGGCCCGGCGTGGCGCGTGCGGCGCGGCCCGCTCCGACCCGGTCCGCACGACGCTCCCTCGCGCCGCCCCGGACACCGCGGGCCGGGCCGCGTGCCACCGCCACCCGGCGGCGTGACATCCTCGGGGCCATGACCACCGCACCCGCAGCGCCCCTCGGCACCCTCCGCAACCCGGTCGGCGCCCACGTCCCGGTGGCCGCCCGCGGGCTGGCCGGGACGGGGCTGGCGTACGCGCGCCGGGTCGGCGCCGAGACCGTGCAGGTGTTCGTGGCCAACCCGCGCGGCTGGGCCACTCCGCCGGGCAACCCCGCGCAGGACGAGAAGTTCCGGACGGCCTGCGCCGAGCAGGGCCTCCCCGCCTGGGTGCACGCGCCCTACCTGATCAACTTCGGCTCGGACAACCCGGCCACCCGCGAGCGCTCGGCCGACTCGCTGCGGCACTCGCTGCGCCGCGGCCACGCGATCGGCGCGCTGGGCGTCGTCCTGCACACCGGCTCGGCGGTCGGCACGGCGCCCGGCGGCGGCTCCCGGCGGGCCGAGGCGATGGCGCAGGTCCGGGCCGACGTGCGGCCGCTGCTGGACGAACTGGACGCCCTCGGCGAGGACGCGCCCTGGCTGCTGCTGGAGCCGACCGCCGGCCAGGGCAGCTCGCTCTGCTCCCGGCTGGAGGAGCTCGCCGAGTACGTCGAGGCGCTGGACGGGCACCCCAGGGTCGGCGTCTGCCTAGACACCTGCCACGCCTTCGCCGCCGGACACGACCTGGCGGCGCCGGGCGGGGTGACGTCCGCGCTGGACGCCCTGGCGTCGGCGGCCGGCCCGGGCCGGCTGCGGCTGATCCACGCCAACGACTCCGAGGACGTCGTCGGTGCGCGCAAGGACCGGCACGCCAACATCGGCGCCGGGATGATCGGCGCGGAACCGTTCCGCGAACTGTTCGAGCACCCGGAGACGGCCGGCGTCCCACTGCTGGTGGAGACCCCGGACCGCAAGCACGGCGGGGACGGCACCGGGCACGCGATGGACATCGCCGTACTGAAGGAACTGCGCGAGCGGGCCGCAGCCCCCGCCCGACCGGCCTGACCCGCTCGGGCGCCCGCTCGACTGGGTCCGGCGCCGCGCGGACAGCCGTGAGCCCGGGGGCCCACAGCGGCCCCCGGGCTCCGAGCTCGGCCGGATCAGCCCTCGCTGTGGTCGTGGTAGTTGAACCAGTTGGCGTGCGGGCCGAAGAGGCCGACACCCGCCGAACCGGACTCCAGGCCCTGCCCGGAGGACGGCACCGGCGCGTGGCCGAACGCCATGGCCGAGGTCGGCACGGCCACCACGGCGGCACCCGTCACGGCCACGATCACCGCGAGCTTGCGGATCTTCCCACGAAGCGACATCTACTGTCCCCTAGTTCGTCTCTGGTCCTCTGACCCGCGCCCCCGACCGGCCACATCGACCGCCCGGCAGGCTGGGCTGCGCCCCCACTAGGAGGCGCCGGGCCAACGTTTGCACACGAACACGCACGTGCCGCGGCACGCCGCAACCCGGCTGAGGCATTCGGGTGACGACATCCCTCCCCCGGGTGAACGCACTCGGACACCCGGCCGCACACCGAACGGCCGGGCCGGACCGGCGCAGGACGAGTGCCCGTCCGGCCGGTGCGGAACCGCAAGTCTTGCGGTGACCTGCCGGGCCTGCTGAACAAATCCCATTGATTTGGTGCAAGGCGGCGCCCGGTTCGAGCATGGACGGTCGCTCCACCGAGCACGAGCAGGACCACGAAAGGCGCACCACCCTCATGCAGACCAGCCCGGCCGTACCCCGGCAGGCGACCCGACCGAGCCCGCCGAACACCCCGGAAACGGTCACCGCGACACCCCGCAAGGGCGGGCGCTTCGGCCTGCCGACCGCCACCGCCCTGGTGATGGGCAACATCATCGGCGGCGGCATCTTCATGATCCCCGCCGCCGTGGCCCCCTACGGGACGGTCAGCCTGGTCTCCTTCGCCGTCCTGACCGTGGGCGCGATCGCGCTCGCACTCGTCTTCGGGCAGCTCGCGCGCCGCAACCCGCGCACCGGCGGGCCCTACGTCTACGCCCGGGAGGCCTTCGGGGACTTCGCCGGGTTCCTGTCGGCCTGGTCGTACTGGATCACCACCTGGGTCAGCAACGCCGCGCTCGCGGTCGCCGCCGTCGGCTACCTCGACGTGCTGCTGCCCGTCGGCCACTCCATCGGGCTCAGCATCGCCGCCGCGATGGCCTTCCAGTGGCTGCCCGCGCTGGCGAACCTGGCCGGCACCCGCTACGTCGGTATCGTCCAACTCGTCTCCACCGTCCTCAAGTTCATTCCGCTGCTGCTGGTCGCGGTGGGCGGCCTCGGCTTCTTCGACGCCCGCAACCTCGGCCCGTTCGACGCCACCGGGCACGGCTGGGCGGGCGGGATGACGGCGGCCGCGGCCATCCTGCTCTTCAGCTACCTGGGCGTGGAGTCGGCCGCGATGAGCGCCGGCCAGGTCCGCGATCCGGAGCGCAACGTCGGGCGGGCCAGTGTGCTCGGCACGGCCGGTGCGGCGGTGGTCTACCTGCTGGGCACGCTCGCGGTCTTCGGCACCGTCGCCCACGACCGGCTGGTCCACTCCACCGCGCCGTTCTCGGACGCCGTGAACGCCATGTTCGGCGGGTCGTGGGGCGGCACCGCCATCGCCGTCGCCGCGCTCGTCTCGATGACCGGCGCGCTCAACGGCTGGACGCTGCTGGCCGCCCAGGCGCCGTACGCGGCCGCCAAGGACGGGCTGTTCCCGGCCGCCTTCGCCAAGGAGCGGCGCGGCGTCCCGGTGTTCGGCGTCGTGACCAGCGTCGCGCTGGCCTCGGTGCTGACCATCCTCAACTTCGCCACCGGCGCCAAGGGCGCGTTCGACATCCTGGTGCTGGTCACCACCTTCACCGCGACCGTCCCGTACCTGCTCTCCACCGCCGCGCAGCTGTACTGGCTGGTGCGCGGCATGCCGGACAAGGTCGCCGGGGGCCGGCTCGCCCGGGACGCGGTGCTGGGCCTGGGCGCCTTCGGCTTCTCCCTGTGGCTGGTGGCCGGCGCCGGCTACGCGGCCGTCTACCAGGGCGTGCTGTTCCTGTTCGCCGGGATCCTGGTCTACGTCTGGATGGCGGCCCGCCGCCGGGACTGACGGCCCGGGGGCGGGACGACGGCGGCCCGGTGGCCGGGGCCGCGGCGACACGGGGCGGCCCGGGTCGGCGAGTGCCTGACGATTCGTCACGCACCTTGCCGGGACGGGCGGATGTGGACATCCTTGGCCGAAGGTTTCCCTCCCGGGCGGCTCCGGTCCATCGGCCGGGCCGCCCGCGCCGGATAGACGGGAGGCCGGAACCTCCGCACCCTGCACCGCCGTTCCGCGTGAACCTCCGTTTCCGTGAACCTTCGAGTACCGGGAGTGCCATGAAGATCCTGAGGCTGTTGACAGCCCCCGCCGCCGTCCTCGCCCTGACCGCCGGCACCGTCACCACCGCCGCGGCGGCCCCGGCACGGCCGGCCCTGAACGACGTCGTACTCCTCGGCCCCGCCTCCAACGGCCAGACCGTGCAGGTCCACACGGGTGACGTGGTCCAGCTCGACCTTCCGCCCTACCGCGACCGCACCGTCACCTGGCTGTCCTCCGTCCCGGCGACGGCCGTGCCCTCGGTGCTGCCGCAGACCTCGGGCAGCACCGACCCCGACGGCACCACGCACGCGACCTTCAGCGCGGCCGCCGCCGGGACGGGCGACCTCACCTGGGTCTGGCGGTGCGCCTTCCCGGACCACGGCTCCGCCTGCCCGCCGTTCGTCTACTACCTGCGGACCACGATCGTCGTCTCCTGACCGCACGCACCCGAACGGCCGGGGTCCGCAGGCTGCGGATCCCGGCCGTTCGGGTGCGGACCGGGGTCACCCGGGCCCGTGGCCCCGTTCGCCGGGCGGCCGTGCCTCGGACGCGTTCGCCACGACGGCCTCCGGGCGCCCGGCGCCCGTTCCCGCGAGGCGGGCGCGGGGCCGCGGGGCGTCCGGCGGCTGGACGGTGAGGACGCGGTCGGCCAGCGGGAGGAAGGCCGGGTCGTGGGTGATCAGGATCGTGGTGCGGCCCGCCATCAGGCGGCGCAGCGGGGGGATGAGCTGCTGGACGGTCTTCGGGTCCAGGCCGGTGGTGGGTTCGTCCAGGACGAGGACCGGCGTGCCGCGCAGGAAGGCCCGGGCGATGGCGACCCGCTGGGCCTGTCCGCCGGAGAGCTGGAAGCCCTCGTCGCCGATGACCGTGCCGTAGCCGTCCGGCAGCGCGGTGATGAAGCCGTGGGCGCCCGCGCTGCGGGCGGCGCGTTCGATGTCCCGCTGCGGGGCGTCGGGTCTGCCGTAGGCGATGTTGTCCCGGATGGTCGCGTGGAAGAGCTGTGCCTGCTGGGGCAGGAAGCTGATCGCCCGGCGCAGCGAGGCGATGGTCAGGTCCTGGATGTCGACTCCGTCGAGGCGGACGGTGCCGGCCTGCGGGTCCAGGAAGCGGACCAGGAGCTTGGCGAGCGTGGACTTGCCGCTGCCGCTGGGGCCGATGACGGCCAGGACCTCGCCGGAGCGGACGTCGAAGCTGACGTCGGACAGCACCGGGGCGTCGTGGCTGCCGGGGTAGACGGCGCGGACGCCCTCGAAGGTGACCCGGCCACGGACGGTACCGGTGTCCCGCGCGGTGGGGCTCTCCTTGACCGGACTGGTCAGGTCGTGGATCTCCAACAGGCGCTCACCCGAGGCGCAGGCCGCGCCCGCGAGCGGGACGAGCCCGGCGAGCTGCTGGATCGGCTCGAACAGTTGCGCCATGAAGGCGGCGAAGGCGAGCAGGCCGCCCAGGCTCAGCTCGCCGCGGATCACCTGTAGGGCGCCGACGCCCACCACGACCAGCCCGGCGAGCATCTGGAGGACGTTGAGGAGGGGCTGGTAGAGATCGGACATCCGGGCGGCGGCGAGCTCGGCGTCCAGCAGGGCCGTTCCCTCCCGGTGCACCCGCTCGACCTCGCGCTCCTCCTGGCCGCAGGTGCGGGTGACCACCACGTTGCGCAGCGTCTCCTCCAGCAATGCGGTGACGCCGCCGGCGCGGCGCTGGACCTGCCGCTCCCGGATGCGGATGCGCCGGCCGAAGAAGCCGGTGGTGAGGATGAACAGCGGCGCGACGATCAGCGCCGCCAGGGTGAGGGGCCAGCTCAGGTAGAACGCCGCGCCCGCGAACAGCACCAGGCTGACCGAGGCCACCGCGCCCTCGACCAGGCCGGTCGCGACCATCTGTTCGATCGTCGCGATGTCGGCGGTCATCCGTGCCACCAGGTCGCCGCGCCAGCGGGTCTCCAGGGTGTCGGGCGGCAGGGTGTGCAGGTGGGCCAGGGTGCTGGTACGGAGCCGGAGCAGGTACCGCTCGGCGATCCAGGTGCAGGAGTAGGTGCCCGCGAAGGTGAACAGCGCCGCCACCGCGGCCGCACCGAGCATGGTCCCGCCCAGCAGCCAGAATTCGCCGAAGTGCCGCGGCACCAGGACCTCGTCGATCAGGTCCTTGAACATCCAGACCGAGACGACCTCGCCGAAGGCGCCGAGAACGAGCAGCACCGCGCTCAGCGGCAGCCAGCGCACGTCCGGACGGACCCACGGCCAGAACCGCCGGAACAGCTCGCGCAGCGAGATGGCGGGCGAGTCCGCCACCGGTCCTTGGTCCGCGGCCCGGTCGGCCGCCTGGTTCTCCGGGCCCCCCATGGGCTGGTTCTCCGGGCCTCCCATGGGTGTCGCACCGTTCATGGAGGAACCCCACTCAGGATGAGGGGCCGGCGGTGGTACCGCCGGCCCCAGGGATGGGTGTCATGCCGAGCTGCTCAGCGCAGCCCAGACCGCCCTACTATCACCAGAAGCCGAACCGACGACGACGGCCGTGGCGACGACGGCGGCGGTCACGGTCACGGCCACGGCCGCGGTCCCTGTGGTTGAAGTAACTCATCACGACTCCATTTCTTCCCTTGCATTGGCACGCCGCACATCCACGACCTGCGCCGGACGGCGCGGACCGGGGGGAGTACGACACAGACTGCCGTTGCCGTGAGACAGCCCTAAGCGGCGGGCACGTCAGGGATGTGCCTGCCAGAGCCGGTCTCACATCTCCAGTATCCGCTTGTCGCCCCCGCTCGCAGCTTCAAGCCCGCCGACCGTGAACAGTCCTCGGCATGCGAAGGGCCGCCGAACGCGGCCGCGCGGCCCTCGCCGAAGCGGCGGATCCGGCCCCCGGGCCGACCCCGTCCGCCGAGGGGGACGGGGTCGCGGCTCCCGTGGACGGCGGGGTCGCCCGAGGACGTCCGGAAATCGGGGTTGGTGATCGGGCGGGCGGCGGGGAGCCGAGCCGGCGGGTCGAAGGAGTCGACCAAGACGGCTGCTCGGAAGGCGAGTTGGGATCCTCCCGAAGCGGGCGGGCCGACGGCCCCGCGAACCGGACACGCCCTCAGGCGTCACCCGCCGTGGAGCGTCCCGCTGCGGACGGCGATGCTCCGCGGGGTGCGGAGCCGATGCGGTCGGCGACGCTCCGTCGGCACGGGTCCGTCACCCGTGGCGCGGGCGGCTGCGGGCGCGGCAGAGGAGGGGGTGCGCCACTCCCGAACAGGGGCCCCGGCGGACTACCGGGGTGAGGCCGAACGAGTGACGGGGTGCTTCGCCCGGGCCACCGTCCACGGCGCCGCCCGGTCGCGGAGGCGGCCTCCGGGTCAGGGGCGGAGGGCGACGGCGGCGTGGCAGGAGGCCTGGGCGTCGGTGACGGCCCCGGCGTCGGCAGTGCCTTCCGGCCGCCAGCGAGGGGTGGCCGCGATACCGGGTTCGACGAAGGTCCA
Source organism: Kitasatospora sp. NPDC086801 (assembly GCF_044745805.1). NCBI lineage: Bacteria > Bacillati > Actinomycetota > Actinomycetes > Kitasatosporales > Streptomycetaceae > Kitasatospora > Kitasatospora sp. NPDC086801. Next base: position 73,814 of record NZ_JBIVAX010000014.1, on the reverse strand, counting down.
ACCGGTGAAGAAGCGGGCGAACGCCTCGCGGGTCCAGGCCTGGACCAAGGTGCCGGCGCCGCGGTGGACATCCTCGATGCGGGCGGCCCCGGCCGGGGCTCAGGCGGCGGTGAAGTGGCTGATCACGAGGGCGGAGCCGGCGGGCAGGGCGCCCTTCGGCGTCCCGGCGATGTCGTGCGCGGCACGGCCGCCGGGCACGAAGTGCAGCAGCGCGACCAGACTGAGCGCGATCGGCCGGTCGAAGTCGAGCAGGCCGGTCTCCGCCCGGCTACCGCCCGCTCCGGGGTGCGCATCTTCGCCATTCCTGAGCGATCACGATCTTTTATGACGGAATATCGAGTGACAAACGGTCAAATAGGCTTTCGTGACCACACTTTGGTGTGACTGTCCCACCCCGACCCGCACAGTGCGCTTCGATTGCGCTGCGGGGCACAGCGGTCCCCCGCGGCCAAGCCTCCGCCGCGGGCGTGTGCGGACGGACGGTCGACCGGGCGGCACCCTCGCGGGGCGCGCGCCGGAGAGGATGGACGTGAGCGGCGAGAACGACTGGACGGTCCGGCCTCAGCAGCGGCTGACGTTCGACGCGTTCTGCGAGACCCACGAACCCGTCTGGCGCGGCCTGGTGAGGGCGCACCTGCACGACCGGGCGCTCGTCGACCAGGTGACCGGCGCCGCCAAGGACGCCCTCTGGCACCGGTGGGCACTGGCCCTGCGCGAGTCGGCGCCCGCCGCCTACGCCTGGAGGATCCTCAAGGAACAGCTCGCCGCCCCGGCCCACCAGGGCCCCTGGGGCGGGCACCCGCCCCGTACGGTCGTACCGGACTGGGTGGCGGCGCTGCACGGCGCCGGGGTCGAGGTCGGCGTCGACCTGGCCGCCCCCGAAGGCCGCGCCGCCCTCTACCGGGCCGTCCTGCGCCTGTCGGACCGCCAGTACGACGTGGTCGTGCTGGAGCACCACGTCGGCGTGGACACCGCCACCATCGCCGCCTACCTGGACATAGCCGCCGCCAACGTCCGGACCACCTCGAACCAGGCCATCGGCAAACTGCGGCGCCTCCTCGGCGCCCCGGGCCAGGAGACCCGGGAGTGAACCGCGGACCCGACCGCCCGGCCCGGCCCCGGGACGCCGTCCACCGGCCGGTCACCGCTCCGTCCGGCGCGACGTTTCCCTGACGTGCGCCGGCTGTTCCAGCCGCCCGCCCCCGCTGGCCGTCAGCCGCACCCGCGTGCGCCTGCGGGAGCCCACTCGGATGCCCCGGCTGGCGGGCGGGGCAGCGGGGCCGTGCCTACGGTGCGGTGCGAGGGGGTCACCTGAGCGGAAGGCTGTTACCGGCATGGCTGGAAAGTTCGAGCTGTACACGGACGAGAGCGGGATGCACCGCTTCCGGCTCAAGGCGAGCAACGGGACGATCGTCGTCACCGGAGACCCGCACGAGAGCAAGGACGAGTGCCTCAGGAGCATCGAGTCCCTCCGCAAGCTCGCACCGTACGCGGAGCTCAAGGAGGCGGCCGGGTCGCACTGAGGCGGCGCGGTGCGGGCGCGGGTCGGCGATGCAAATCGCCGACCCGCGTTCGCTTGTACGACAGATCCCTTTGGCCGGGTGCACGCCGGGCGCGGACAGAACACTGGCATGCGCGTCGTCATCGTCACCGAATCCTTTCCGCCCGAGGTCAACGGAGTCGCCCACAGCGTGCTGCGGACGGCCGAGCATCTGGTCCGCCGGGGCCACCAGCCCCTCGTCGTCACCCCGGCGCCCGCGCGGGGCGCCGAGTGCCCGCCGCACACCTTCGGCGGCTCCGAGGCGGTGGAGCTGCCGGTGGTGCGCATTCCGTCGGTGCCGCTGCCCGGGTACCCGCAGGTGCGGATCGCGCTGCCGAGCCGGCAGTTGGCCGCCGTCGTCGCCGGACACCGGCCGGACATCGTGCACCTGGCCAGCCCGTTCGTGCTCGGCGCGCGCGGGATGCAGGTCGCGGCCCGACTCGGCGTCCCCGCCGTGGCCGTCTACCAGACCGACCTCGCCGGGTACGCGCACGCCTACCGGGCCGGGCGGGGCCTCGGGGAGGCTGCCGCCTGGCGGCGGATCCGGGCCGTGCACCGGGCCGCGGCCCGGACGCTGGCGCCGTCCACCCCCGCCGCCCAGGACCTCACCGCGCACGGGGTGCCCCGGGTGCAGCTGTGGCCGCGCGGGGTGGACTCGGTGCGGTTCCACCCCCGGCACCGGGACGAGGCGCTGCACCGGGCACTCGCCCCGGGCGGGGAGGTGCTGGTCGGGTACGTCGGGCGGCTGGCGCCCGAGAAGCGGGTCGACCTGCTGGCCGCCGCGTCGGCGCTGCCCGGGGTGCGGGTGGTGGTGATCGGGGACGGGCCGTCCGGGCCCGGGCTGCGGGCCTCGATGCCCGGCGCGGTGTTCCTCGGCCGCCGCACCGGCGAGGAACTGGCCCGCTGTTTCGCGGCCCTGGACGTGTTCGTGCACACCGGCCCGCTGGAGACCTTCTGCCAGACCATCCAGGAGGCGATGGCGAGCGGCGTGCCGGTGATCGGCCCGGCCGCCGGCGGCCCGCTGGACCTGGTCGCGCACCACCGGACCGGCCTGCTGGTGCCGCCCCGGGACGGCGCCGCGGTGGCCCGGGCGGTGGCGGAACTGGCCGCCGACCCCGCCCGGCGGGCCGCGTACGGGCGCGCCGGGCGGGCCGAGGTGACCGCGCGGACCTGGGAGGCGGTCGGCGACCTGCTGCTGCGGCACTACGCGGAGGTCCTCGCCGAGCACCGGGGCGTACCGGTGGCGCCGACGACCGCTCCCCCGGCGATCGTCGAGCCGGTCACCGTCGTGGCGGAGCAGCCGGCATGACGGACACCGCCGACCGCGAGCCGCTGACCATCGTGCGGCTCGCGAACTTCGTCACCCCGGTCTCCGGCGGCCTGCGCACCGCACTGCGCCACCTCGGCGCCGGCTACCTGGCCGCCGGGCACCGGCCGGTGCTGATCGTGCCCGGGGAGCGCCGCTGCGAGGAGGAGGGCGAACAGGGCCTGGTGGTCACCCTGCCCGGGCCGGTGCTGCCGGCCAGCGGCGGCTACCGGGTGCTCGCCGACCGACGGGCGGTGGCCGCCGAACTGACCCGGCTGAAACCCGACCGGCTGGAGGTGTCCGACCGCACCACGCTGCGCTGGACCGGTAGTTGGGCCCAGCGGCACGGCGTCCGCTCGGTGATGGTCTCGCACGAGAGCGCCACCGGGGTGCTGCGCACCTGGGGCCTGCCCCGTCCGCTCGCCGACGCGGCCGCCGACCGGCTCAACACGGCGACGGCCCGCGCGTACGACTCGGTGCTCTGCACCACCGACTGGGCGGCGGCGGAGTTCCGGCGGATCGGCGCGCCCAACCTGGCCCGGGCCCCGCTCGGCGTGGACCTGGACGCGATGCGCCCGCTGCCGCCGACCGTGCGGGCCGGGGAGCGGGCGCGCTACGCCGGGCCGGACGACGTGCTCCTGGTGCTCTGCTCCCGGCTCTCGGCCGAGAAGCGGCCCGAGCGGGCGGTCGAGGCGCTGGCCGCGCTGCGGGCCCTGGGGCTGCCGGCCGTCCTGGTGGTGGCCGGGACCGGGCCGCTGCGGGACCGGCTGGCGGCCCGGGCCGAGCGGCTGCGGCTGCCGGTCCGCCTCCTCGGGCACCTGGGCCGGCGGGAGGAACTGGCCCGGCTGCTGGGCTGCGCCGACGTGGTGCTCGCGCCCGGGCCGGTGGAGACCTTCGGGCTCGCCGCGATGGAGGCGCTGGCCTGCGGGACGCCGGTGGTGGTCAGCCGCTCCTCCGCGCTGCCCGGGCTGATCGGCCTGGCCGGGGTGGCCGCCGCCGACACCGGGGCCGGATTCGCCGCGGCGGTACGGGAGTTGCTGGCACGCCCGGAGCAGGCGCGGCGGTCCGGCGCCCGGGCCCGGGCCGAGCGGTACGGCTGGCCGGCCGCGGTGGCCGCGTTCCTCGCGGCCCACGGCGTACGGAACTCCGGTGCGGTGGAGGAGGGGTGGGATGAGCGTGCTCGGCACCGGGCGTGACCGGTCCGCGGACGGCCGACCGGCCACCGGCGGGCCGGTGCGGTTCGTCGCACTCGGGGACTCACTGACCGAAGGGGTCGGGGACCCGGTCGGCGAGGGGTGGCGCGGCTGGGCCGCCGTCCTGGCCCGGTCACTGGCACCCGAGGGCGGCGACGTCGAGTTCACCAACCTGGCGTGCAGCGGCGCCCTGACCGTCGATCTGACGGTCCGCCAACTCCCCGCCGCACTGGCGCTCCAGCCACGGTTCGCGGCCGTGGTGGTCGGCGGCAACGACACCCTGCGAGCGGGCTTCGACGTCCGGCGCACCACCCTGGAGCTGGACGCCACCCTGGGCGAACTCTCCAGCCACGGTGCCGCCCTGCTCACCGCCTGCCTGCCCGATCCGGGCACCCTGCTCCGCCTGCCCGCGCCGCTGGCCCGCCCGCTGGCCCGGCGGATGCAGGCCGTCAACACCGTCGTGCACGCCCTCACCGCCCGGCACCGGGCGGTGCACCTGCACATCGCCGAACTACCGTGGTGCGCGCAGCGGCGGCTGCTCAGCGTCGACCGGCTGCACCCCAGCGCCGAAGGCCACCACCTGATCGCCCGCGGGTTCCACGAGTTGCTCGCCTCCGCCGGCCACCCCCTCGGCCCACCGCCCGCCGACACCCCCGCCGAAGCCCCGCCCGGCCGGGCCGCCGACCTGTGGTGGATGGCCACCCAGGGCACCCGCTGGGTCGCCGCCCGCAGCACCGACCTGCTGCCCGGGCTGCTCGCCCTGGCGGCGGCCGAAGGCCTCGCCCGGTTGCGCGGGTCGAGCGGGCGGCACGACGAGCAGATGGCCCGCGCGGCGGCGCAGGCGCTCGCGTCGCTGGGGTGAGTCGGCGGGGCCGGCCCAGGGTCGGGGGTCCAGCGCGGCTCGTGGGGGAACCATGAAGGGGGTCGGCCGAGTCGTCGGGAGGACACGGCGTTCGGATCGGGCCTGACGGAGGGAGCAACGGTGGACGCGTCATCCGGGAGCGGGCGGGAGTTGCTGGCGGCGGCAGGAGTGCTGTTCCCCGACGAGCAGGGGCGGGTGCTGGTGGTGCGGTTGCCCTACGACCGGAAGCATCCGGTGGCGATCCCGGGCGGCGGGTGGGAACCGCAGGACCGGTCGCCCCGGGAGACCGCGCTGCGCGAGGTGGTCGAGGAACTGGGGTTCACGCCCCGGCTGGGACCGCTGGCCTGCGTCGACTGGACGCTCGACCACTTCCGGCCGCCGATCGCCGCCTACCTGTACTGGGCGCAGCCGCTCACCGCCGAACAGGCCGCGGCGATCCGGCCGGACGTGACGGAGGTCGGCGGCTGGGCCTGGGTGACCCCGGAACAGGCGGGCCACGCGCTGCCGCCCCGGCTGTCCCGCCGGGTCACGGCCTGCCTGCGGGCACCGCGGTCGGCCGGTCCGCTGGAGCTGGAGGACAGCACGCCCGTGGGGCACACCCTCGACCACCTGTCGGCGGACGAACCGCCGCCCGCGTACACCGGGCTGGCCGGGGTGCCCGCGCTGGGCGCCGCGCCCGGCGGGCCGGGGAGCGGGTCCGGGCCTGGGGCCGGGCCTGGGTCTGGGGCCGGGTCCGGGCTCGAGTTCAGGTTCGAGTTCGAGCCGCCGATGGACCGGGCCACCTACATCGCCACCCGCCCGCGGATCCGGGCCAAGGCGCGGGCCCTGTTCACCGACGACGCCGGACGGGTCCTGCTGGTCCGGCTGCGGCCGTGGGACGGGCCGCGCGGTCGGGTGCCGTACTGGACGCTGCCGGGCGGCGGGATCGAGGCGGACCGGGAACTGCCCCGGGCGGCCGTCCGGCGCGAGATCCGCGAGGAACTGGGCTGGGAGGTCGAACCGGGGCGGCTGCTGGCACTGGACTGGCAGCCCGGGGCGGCGGCGGACCCGGAGGCCGACCCGGCGACCGGGCGGGACACCGCCGTGCTGGTGTCCGTGTTCGACGGGGGCACGGTGACGGAACGGATGCTCGGTTCGATCACGCTGCCGGAGGAGGAGCTGGTGGAGTGGCGGCTCTGCGACCCCGCCGAGGCACGGGCGCTGCTGACCGGCCCGTCCTGGGCCCGGACGGCCGCCGCGCTGGCCGCGCGGGAACGGGCGGGCGGGCCGGTCGAACTGGTGCGCGGACGTGCCGCCGGGTAGAGGAGGGCGGGTTCAGGAGGGCGGGTCGGGCAGGGTTGTCGGGCGGGGCGGACAGTGCCTGGCCTGGTGGGTCACACTGGGGCCATGCAGAACGGGATCACGCAGAACGGGATCACGGAGGTGCTGGCCGGCCGGCGGGTGGCGTCGGTCAGCGGCGGCGACCGGCTGGACCTCACCCTCGACGGGCCGGTGACCGTCCGGGTGGCACACGAGTTCCGCCTCGCCGCACCGTCCTTCGCCGCCCCGGCCGAGGTCGAGCACTACTTTCCGGCGCTGACCGTCCGTCCGACCGGTACCCTGCTCGCGCTCGTCGGTCGGACCGTCGACACCGTCGAGATCACCCTCGCCGGCGGGCTGGAGCTGGTCTTCGCGGAGGGCGGCGCGCTGTCTGTCCCGCCGCACGCGCAGCTCGCGCCGTGGAGCGTGGAGACCGCCGAGGGGGCAGTGTGCGCGGGACTGCCGGGCGGCGAGGTCCGGTGGACGGCGCCCGGCGCGGCCTGAGCCGCCGCCGGGGGCCGACGCGTCGTCCGGTCAGACCTCTCGGACCTGTCAGAGCTGTCAGACCTGTCGGAGCTGTCAGATCTGACCGACCCCTCAGACCTCCAGGTCGCCCTCGATCCTGGTGAGTTGGTGACGGGCCATCGCCAGGTTGGCCCGCGCCTTGTCCAGCGCCAGGTAGAGGAAGAGGCCCTTGCCGGTGCGGCCGGCGAGCGGCCGGATCAGGTGGTACTGGGTGCTGAGGGTGATCAGGATGTCCTCGATCCCGTCCTGCAGGCCGAGCATGTCCATGGTGCGCATCTTGGCGCGGACCACGTCGGTGTTCCCGGCCGCGGCCACGTTGAGGTCCAGCCCGCCGGGGCCGTCGAGGGTGGCGAGCGCCATGCCGCTGCTGTAGTCCACGAGTGCCGCGCCGATGGCGCCCTCGATGCTGGTCATCGCCTGCTTGAGCGCGCCGGCTGCGTCGGTCATCTGGGTAACTCCCTTTCGGTGGTGGGGTGGTGGGGTGGTGGGCTGCTCGGGTGGCGAGGTGCTGCGGTGCTGCGGTGCTGCGGTGCTGCGGTGCCGGGTATCAGGCCGGGTCGCGGGGGTCCTTGGGGAGGAGGCTGTCGTTGAGCAGCCCGGCGATCCGCTGGGCCGAACGGCGGGCCTCCAGGTGCAACCGGCCGACGTTGACGTCCGGGTGCGCCAGTAGGGCCAGGACGCAACTGCCCCCGGCCGCGTAGGTGGCGACGTAGCCGTGCTCGCCGCGCACCAACGACTCGCGGAACTCGCCCTGGCCCGTGGTGTCGGCGAGCCGTTGGGCCAGCGACAGCGAGGCCGCGGTCATCGCGGCCAGGCCGGAGGGTTCCGTCCCGTGGGTGTCGTGCGCGACCAACAGGCCGTCCACGCTGGCCACCAGGCCTCCCGCGAGGTGCGGGACGCGGTGCTTGACGGCGCGGAGCTCGGCGAGCAGTTCGGTCTCCAAGGCGATCAGTTGTCTCCTTCCGACACGCTGCTTGAGCGCCCGCCTCATGGCCGGGACGGCGGGGTCGCGGGCGGAGAGTGGTTCAAAGTCGGGCCTCCAGAAGGGTTCGGACCCGGGTCAGCAGCGCGATGTCCGGGTCGGGGACGGCCAGCGGGTGGGCCGCTGCCGTGATGGGCGGGCGATCGGAGCGGGCGGGGGCCACGGGGCCGCCGGGGGCCACGGGGCCGGGCGGCGTGGCACCGGTGAGGGTGGCGCCGGGGACGCGACGGTGCAGACCGCCGGCCGGGCGGGCGGGAGTCGGCGCCTCGGCCTCCGCGACGGGCGTCGCGGGCCTCGGTGCCGCGGGCGTCACGGGCGTCACGGGCGTCACGGGCGTCACGGGCGTCGCGGGCGTCGCGGCGCTCGGTGCCACCGGCCGCACGGTCGGCGGCGCGGCCGGCGGTGCGGCGTGCCGCGGGGCGTCGAGCAGCCCGGCGGCGGCCAGGCGGCGGACGTCCGCCGTCACGCCGAAGCCGGACCGACCGAGCAGGCGCGCCAGGTCCGCCGGGGTTCTTCGGCCGTCGGCGTGGTCCAGCAGTTCGCGCCGGCGGCGGCCGGGCGGGCGGTGCGACGACCGCGGAACCGGCGCCGCCGCGCGGACCGGCGCGGTGTCGAGCTGCGGCCAGGGCCAGATCCGTTCCAGCAGCCGGCCCCGGCGCTCGACCTCGCGGCGCAGCCGACCGGGGTCGACCGCGGCCACCGGGCCCAGCCAGTGCCGGGCGTCGGGCTCGAATCGCCAGACGCCGCCGGTCCGGTCCGCGAGCACGAAGAACGCGGCGTCGAAGAGCGTGCCCAGGTGGCCGAGTTCGAGCTCGCCCCGGGTGAGCAGCCGCCGTTCGACCAGCGCCTCGGCGACCCGGGCGCGCGGGCCGTGGACGCGGAGCAGTTCCGCCCAGTCCTCGGGGGTGAGCCGGCCGCAGCCGGTGAGCAGCTCGGCCAGGCCTGGCGCGCGCGGGGAGTCGGCGTGGACCACCTGGCCGTCGACGAGGTGCAGGCTGCCGAGCGGGCCGCACAGGGCGCCGGTGGCGCGGCGGGCGGCGAGCACGCCGAGGGCCTCGCCGGGGGTCTGCGGCGGGGCGAGCGGGAGGTCGGCGGCGGTCGCGGCGGTCATCCGGGCCACCGCCCGGTGGAGCGCGGACGGCGGGGGCGGCCCGTCCGGCGCACTGGCCGAAACCCGACGGCTGCGGTGGGGATCCCGCTCACCCCAGCACCAGTTCCTCGGCGAGCGCCTGGAGGCGGTAGCGGGCGGCGGCGAGGTTGCCCTGGGCGCGGTCGAGCCAGAGGTGCAGGACGAGGCGGCTGTCGAAGACGGTGTCGATGAAGCAGATGAGGTGGTAGCTGCGGCCGGCGGTGACGATGACGTCCTGCAGCGGCGACCGCCGGTCCTCCGCCCCGGTGAAGGTCTGGCTCTCAACGGCCGCCCGCACCAAGTCGGTTGTCTCGGCGGCCGCGGTCTCGTGGTCGCCGGTCGGGCACTCCCCGAGGCTGCCGAGCGCGAGTCCGCTGCTCCAGTCGACCAGGCTCGCGGAGCGCGCCCCGGCGATCGACATCGCTCCGGCGAGGCATTCGTCGATACCCGGCACACCGGCTCCTTCGAGGGGGTCTGGGCAGCCGGGCGCAGCACGGCACGGCCGGACCGCCACCAGCAGTGGCGGGCTCGACACGGAAGGCTACTGCTGGATTCCATATGACGAACATTCCAATGGCATATTCACATCACTAGCGTCCACTTCCGGCCAAGGTGTGGCGATGGATCAGCCGCCGACGGTGAGTGAACCCGCTGGCCCGGCCGCCGCCGCGAACCGCCGTCCGCCGACCACCTGGTACGGGACCTTGACCGATAACCGGCCGCGCGGCGGGGTTTCGGTCGTCGAGATGCGATAGGAGGGCCGGTCGAACGCCCTCGGGAACATGACGAAGGGGCCCGTTCCGCTGGACGGAACGAGCCCCTTCGAGTGGAGCGCCAGGCCCGGGTCGCACGGACTCTTCCTACTGAAAGTAGGACGTGCTCTGGTAGCACCGCTGACGCCTGTTCGGGAGATCGTTTCCCTCCCGACGAGAAGAACAGTAGCAGGTCATCACGCCTGCTCAGAAATCGGATGGCGGAGCGGAAACGGTCAGGCCGGCAGTGCCCGGCAGCCCGCGACCAGGGCGGTGAGGCCCAGCCGGCATCCTGCTCGTGCTCGCCGTGGCGGTGCCGGTGCGCCGTGGCGGTGCCGGTGCGCGGCGGCGCGCACGGCCGCGGCCCTGGCCGACGGCCTCAGACCTGGCCGACCGCCTCGGCGAGCAGCCGGTAGGAGTCCAGGAGCGCGGCGCGGTCGTAGGTGCTGGTGGTGATCAGGAACTCGTCCGCGCCGCTGCGCGCCACCAGCGCGGCGAGTTCGGCGGCGGCCTGCTCCGGGGTGCCCGCGATGTGGCCCTTCAGCGACTGCTCGTAGGCGGCGTGCTCGCGCGGGCTCATCGGCCGGGCCAGGATCTCGGCGGCGGGGGCCAGCGGTGGGAACTCGCCGTGGGTGCGGGAGTATGCGCCGGACCACGCCTCCGGGACGAGCAGTTCCCTCGCCCGGTCGGCGCTCCCGGCGACCGCGACCGTGCCCGAGACCACCACGTACGGCTCGGCGGCCTGCGCCGAGGGGCGGAACCGGCTGCGGTAGCGGTCGATCGCCGCGAGCATCCGTTCCTCTCCCCGCGCGGCGGCGATGACCAGCGGCAGCCCGGCGTCGGCCGCCAGGTCTGCGCCCGCGCCGGTGGCCAGGACGAAGGCCGGCACCCGTAGGCCCTCGGCCGGGCGGGCGTGGACGCCGGGGTGGGTCTGCTGCGAGCCGTCGAAGTAGCCGAGCAGTTCGGCCAGCTGGGCGCCGAAGTCGTCCGCGGAGTCCTTCTCCCGGCCCAGCGCCCGCCGGACGCCGTCGGTGAACCCGACGGAGCGGCCGAGCCCCATGTCGATCCGGCCGGGGAAGAGCGAGGCGAGCACCCCGAACTGCTCGGCCACCACCATGGGCCGGTGGTTGGGCAGCATCACCCCGCCCGTACCGACCCGGATCCGGGTGGTGGCGGCCGCCACCGCCGCGGCCAGCACGGTCGGCGCCGATCCCGCCACCCCGGGCACGCCGTGGTGCTCGGAGACCCAGAAGCGGTGGTACCCGAGCCGCTCGGCCTCGCGGGCGAAGGCCACCGTGTCCCGCAGCGCCTGCGCCGGCTCCTCGCCCCGTCTGGTCCGGGAGCGGTCGAGGACGGAGAGCCTGGTCGTGGGCGTCGCGCTGGTCACGTCGGTGGACAACGCCCGCCACCGAGCCGGGCATTCCCCCGGCGCGGGCCGACCGCTCAGGAGGCCGCCCCCGGTATTCGGCCGCGCCGGGCGCCGCCCGGCCGCCGGCCCCAGGGCTTGAACACTGACAGGACGACGTTGAACAGGTAGAGAGCCAGGGCGACGGACGGGGCGATCACCGTGGCGTAGCGGACGAACCCGAGGTCCATCGCCGCGATCGGCCCGGTCGGGTGCGCGTCCACCACCCGGACCGCGTCGTGCAGCCGGTCGGTGAGGGCGAGGACCGAGGCGGCCATCGCCCCGAGGGTCAGCCAGAACTTGGTGCTCACCCAGTAGTACCGGAACAGGCCCCAGGACGTGCCGAGCCCCAGCACCACCCCGCTCAGGAAGGTGAGCAGGCCGAGCCCCAGCACCACCCCGCTCAGGAAGGTGAGCAGGCTGAGCGGCAGGATCAGCGCGTCGCCGAGGATGCCCATCGCCCGGTAGGCCGTTCTCAGCCGGTCGGCGTCGTCGGTGGTCAGCGCCGTCACCGCCAGGGTGAGCAGGCAGAGCATCAGTGCCAGCCAGCTCACCGAGACGGTGACGTGCAGGACGACCAGGCGATTGCGCGCCGACGGCGACAACCGGCGCCCGGTCGGCCGCCGTTGGGCGACCGGCCGGTGGGCGCCTTGGTCCGACGCCGGCTCCGCTCCGGTGGACGAGCGCACGGGTACCTCCTTCGAGTCAGGGCCACGAGGACGAGACCAGACTGACCCGGTCGGCCCTCGTCGGGCATCTGCCGATGGAAGTAACCTCGACTACTCCGAGGCGAGTACGCGCCCCCGCTCCGGCCCCGTCGCCCACCTCCCCCGGAAGTGCTCCGGACCTACCCCGGATCTACCCCGGACCTATCCCGGGAGCACCCCGGCGGTACCCGGGAGCAGCCCCGCACGCACCCCGCGCCCCCGGTCAGTCCGTGACCGCGAAGCCCTGCGCCGCGCCCAGCCGGTGCAGCGAGTCCTGCCCCGGGATCCCGTCCGCGGCGGCGTCCGCGTACCCGCAGCGGCGCTGCCACCCGGCGTAGGCGGTGACCGTCAGGCTGCCGAACGAGCCGTCCACCCAGCGCTGTTCGAGCAGCCCCTCGTCCGCCAGGGCCTGCTCGACGATCGCCACCTCGGCACCGTACGTCCGGTGCCCCTGCTCGGCGCCGGGGTCGGTGCGGGCCGCCGCCACGACGTGCGCGAGCGACACCGTCCGGGGCCCGGGCAGGTAGCCGAGCAGCCGCCGCAGCGAGCCCTCCCCCGGCACGCCGTCCGCCGCCTGGCCGGAGTAGCCCAGACTCCGCTGGTAGTCCGCGTAGTTCTCGGTGTCCGCGTCGGTCCAGTTCGGCCCGGGGCCGGAGCGGTAGTGGGCGCCGAAGCCCTGGGCGACGAGCGCCCGGCCGACCACGGTGACCTGGTAGCCCTGGGCGCCGTAACCGTACTGGAGGCCGTTGATGGTGGTCCGGTACCGGGCCGGGTCCGCCGGGGGCGCCGGGGGCTGCTGCGAGGGCGGGGGGATCGGGGTGCCGGGGCCGGCCGTGAAGTCGGGCCAGGAGCCGGGGTCGGTGTGGTCGTTGAACGGCACGTGGGCGTGCGCGTACCAGCCGCCGCAGGTCTCCCACACCTGCTCGTCGCGGTGGCTGGTGAAGTCGACCGGGCGGCCCATCGGCCACGTGTCGGGCACGCCCCAGGAGGCGATCCAGGCGTGGATCCGGTCCCAGCCCGCGCAGGGGGTGTCGACCAGTCGCGGGTACACGGTGCCCTGGTGGCGGCAGTAGGGGAAGAACACGGCCTCGATCTGGATGACCACCCGGCCGGCCCGGTTGGTGCGGGTCGGGCTCGTCGTCGGGCTGAGCAGGCTCTTCGAGCGGGAGTCGGCCGGGAACAGCTGGGCGATCCGGCCGCCGAACGGATCCCAGATCAGGTGCGGCGCATCGCCGGCGCCGCTGCCGGTGAAGTAGCTGACCAGGTCGTCGAACGAGCACCAGTCCTGCGGCGCGGCGGCGGTGGCGTTGCGGTCCCAGGTGATGTGGGCGATGGCCTTCGGCGGGTACTGCTGGTCGGTCGGCGCGTGGTCGCCGAGGTCGTGGATCTCGGCACCGGGCAGCCACAGGTCGGACATGCGGTCTCCTCCAGGCGGCGAACGGACGTCGTTGCGGGTATCGGCAGGTCCGCCCTCCGGATTGACCCCAACGGCGCAATCCACGGCAATGAACCGCCCACACCCGCGCGCCCGTTCGGATCAGTGATGGGAATTCGTCCTAGCGTACGAACCCGGGGGCCCGCGCCGCGCGCCGCCGGACCCACGCTCCGCCCTGCCCGGAAGGGAGCCCGAGAGGCTCCGGAAAGCCGTCGGGCGGGGGCGCATTCCACCCCGTCGCAGCCGCCCTGTCAATCGTTGACTTCGGAACTGGTCTAGTCCAAGTTGGTGCGCTCAAAGCACTCATACCGTCATCACCGCCACGATTCTGACGACCCGACGGAGATTCCATCGCCATGCAACGAGTCTGCCTCGCCCTGCCCACCATGCGACCCTGCCCCGGCACCATCGCGGAACTCGCCGAGGAGGCGGCCTACGCCGTCGCGAACTTCGGGGTCGAGGTGCACCTCCTCATCCTCGACACCACCGGCGCCGTCGAGTTCGCGGAGAACGCGGGCGCCGTGGCCGCGCTGGAGCCCACCCCCGGCGTGGTCGTCCACCACCTCGGCGAGGCGCAGCAGCGGGAGTTCCTGCGCCGGGTGACCGAGCGCTCCGGCGCCGCCGACCCCGAACTGCTGCTCGACATGATGCTCCCGCAGGCCGTCGCGTACGGCTCCTGCGTCAACCGGCTCTTCCTGGGCGCGGCCGCCCTGGGCTGCACCTCGGCGCACCTGCGCAACGACGACTTCGACTTCCAGGTCGTCGACGGTCGGAAGATGTTCCCGATCCACCAGGAGCTGCTCTCGATCGGCCGACCGGCCGGCGAGGCGGTGGCCGGCGTGTCCCGCTCCGAACTCGACCCGGCCGACGCGGACAAGCCGGTGATGCTGGTCAGCGGCTCCTTCATCGGCGAACTCAACGTGGACATAGGCGAGATCCACGAGCTGGACCCGGCCGTCTACCGCGAGGTGGTGCGCCTGTGGGCCCCGCCGGTGTGGTCGGAGGAGGAGAAGGACGCGATGGTGGACGTCTCCTTCAAGGGCGCCGGCTCCGAGCCGTTCAGCACCGACCACTCCGTCGTCGGCGTGCCCGACATCTGGGACGTCTACATGTGCAACATCGCCCTGGACCACCGGGCCTACGAGGTGCTGCCGCTGCTGCCCTCGCTCGAGACCATCGGCAGCGACTACGCCCTGCTGCACGCCATGGTCCACTCCCGGCTGCCCGGCGTCGTCCACAACCGCCACATCGTCAACTACTACACGCCCGAGCGCCGCACCGGCGCCGGCTTCATCAACTACCAGCTGCGGTTCGTCAAGTTCCTGCTCTCGATGCTGTACCTGTACCCGGTCTACGGCGGGATGATCGACCTCGGCCGCGGGATGCTGGACGAGCGGCACGGGCTGAAGGTCGAGCCGATCCTCGACCTGGTGCGGGGCAGCGTCGACTGGGACCGGGCCGGGAACGAGCACTGCCTGGACGTCCTGGACCGCTCCTACCGCAAGCTGGGCGGCAAGTACGCCGAGCTCGCGGACGTGGTGGCCGAGAAGCGCCAGCAGCTCCTGGACGAGGCACAGGAGGACGCCGCGCGCTGGGCGGTGCTGATGGAGGCCTGGGCGGCGTTGGTGGCCGCCTCCCGCGCGGAGGGGCTCGGCACCGCTTCGGAGGTTCCGGCCTGGTGAGCGAGGACCTCCGGATCCGGCTCCTGGCCGACGGCGACTGGGACGCCGTGGTCGCGCTGGAACACGACGCCTACGCGGCCGACGGCCTGTCGGAGGGCCGGGAGGCGCTGCAGTCCCGCGCCCTCGCCTCGCCGCGGACCTGCTTCGTGCTGGAGCAGGGCGGCACGGTCCGCGGCTACCTGCTGAGCCTGCCGTACCCACCGCTGCGCTGCCCGGACCTCAATCGGTCGGAGGAGGCGGTGTTCGCCTCGGACAACCTGCACGTGCACGACCTGGTGATCGCCGAGGACCTGCGCGGCCGGGACGTCGCGCTGGGGTTCATCCGGCACTTCCGGGAGCGGGCGGAGGAGCTGGGCTACGAGCGGATCTCGATGGTCGCGGTGCGCGGGGCGGACATCCTGCTGCGGCTGCTCGGCTACCGCGCGCACCGGGACGTGGCGGTCCCGGCCTGCTACGGCAAGCGCGCCGTCTACATGTCGATGCCGGTGACGCCCGGCTGACCTGCGCCGGGTCGGGCGGCGGGGGGGGGGGGGGGGGGGGGGGGGGGGCCCCCCCCCCCCCCCCCACGACCGGTCCCGTACACCGGTCAGCCGCGCCCGACGGGAGCAGCACAGCACGGCCGCCGGTGAGGCCGCGCCGGCCAGGTCAGGACAGCACGGCCGCCGGTCAGCCGCGTCGGCCAGGTCAGGACAGCACGGCCGCCACCAGGGCCGCGGTGTCGGCGATCAGCGCCTCGTCCGCCGGCGCGGCGGCGTCGCGCTTGGTGGACAGGACCGCCAGCACGATCGGCCCCCGGCCGGGCGGCCAGGCGATGCCCGCGTCGTTGGCGGTGCCGTAGCGGCCGGAGCCGGTCTTGTCCGCGACGGTCCAGTCCTTGGGCAGTCCGGCGCGGAAGCGGTTGCCGCTGGTCGTGTTGCCCAGCAGCCACCCGGTGAGCCGCTCCCGATCCGGCGCTTCGAGGGCGTCGCCGAGGGCGAGCCGGGCGTACGTCCGGCCGAGGGCGCGGGGGCTCGTGGTGTCGGTCACCCGCCCCGGCTCCGCCGAGTTCAGTTCCGGCTCCCAGCGGTCGAGCCGGGTCACCCCGTCGCCGATGGAGCGGCAGAAGCCGGTCACCACGCCCGGGCCGCCGAGTTCGTGCAGCAGCAGGTTGGCCGCGGTGTTGTCGCTGTACTCGATGGCGGCCGCGCACAGGTCCGCGACCGTCATGCCGTTGGCCAGGTTGTCCGGCAGGCCGGTGATCGGCGCGTAGCCGGACCTCTCGACGTCCTGTTCGCCGTAGCGGATCCGCCGGGCGAGGAATTCGCCGTCGGAGTCGAGGTCCCGCAGCACCGCGGCGACGGCGATCGTCTTGAACGTCGAACACATCGGGAACAGCTCGTCCGCCCGGTACAGCACCGTCCTGCCGGTGGCCAGATCACGCCCGAAGACCCCCAGCCGCGCGGAGTGCGCCTGCTCCAGCGCACGCAGGCGGGCGGCGGTCTCCGCGCCGTCCGCACCCTGGGCGAAGGCCCTTCCGCCGGTGGGCAGCACGACGGTGAGCGCCGTCGCGGCGACCCCGGACAGCACTCCACGCCGACTCGGACGCACGTCCATGATCATCTTCCTCCGCTCGTACGGGACACCGGGCATGACGACGGTGCGGTCCAGGTGTCCGACATCCGTCCGTCCCCTGTCGAGACGCGGCTCGCGGCGGATCCGTTCCCTCGACCGGCCCGTCCGGGTAGCAGTGGCCCCCCTGGCCACGCCCGCCCCGCCCCCGTCCGGGCCCGGTTGCAGTTCCGTCTCCGTTCCGTCCGGCGGGGCGCGCGGCGTCCTCCGGTCCGGGATCGTGGGGGCAACGGCTCGTGGGGCGGGGGGAGTTGCCATGGGGGACGGCCAGGGGCTGGTGCCCGTCGTGGTGGGTGTGCTGGTACGGGCGGCCGCGGGGGTGGCGGGCGGCCCGGGGCGGGCGGTGGCGGATCTGGTGCGGGCGCGGCTGCGGGCGACGCCGGAGGGCGCCCGGGCCGTGGACGCGGTCGAGGCGGACCCGGGCGACGACCGGGCACGGGCCGGGCTGACCACCGCCGTCGGCGAACTGCTCGCCACGGACCCGGCGTTCGCCCGGTACCTGGCCACCACCGAGCTCGGCCGGCCCGCCGACCCGCCGACCGTCCACCTCCGGGTGGATCCGGCGGTCGCCGGGGCCCGGGCCCGGGCCGCCCGGCATGGCGCCGCTCCCGTCGTCGTCACGCTGGCACTGGTCGTGGTCGCCGCCCTGGTCGCCGTCGGGATCAATCTGGGGTCGCGCCCGCTGCTGCGGCCGGGCGGGCCCGACCTGGCCCACGCCGGGCGGACGCTGCGCGACCCCGCCCAGGTGCAGGGCGTGCTGCCCGGCCTGCGGGCCATGCCGGGCGGTTGGCAGGTGGAGAGCGGCCCGCAGTCTGGGGCGGGCCCGGGCGAGGACGTGCCCTGTCTGCTCCCGGACGCCTGCGACCAGCAACTCGCCTACGCCACGGTGACGTTCCGTGCCGTGACCACGCACAGCGCACAGTTCACCGTGGTCACCTTCGCCTCCGCCGACGCCGCCGGCCGGGCCTTCGACACGATGCTCGCCCACGTCGGCGGCACCGACGCGGCCGCCGCCGTCCCCCTCCCCTCGATCGGCGACCAGCGCGCGGCCCGGACGCACGGCGCGGAGGGGGCGGAGGCCCTGGTGCGGGTCGGCGGCACGCTGCTGTACGTCCGCGATTCGGGCCCGGTCGCCGACGCCGCCACTCCGGTGCTGGCCCTGTTCGCCCGGCTGCTGGCCGAACGCGCCCAGCAGGCCGAGGACGGCCGCGAGCCCGACGCCGCCGCCCAGGGGGCCACCGCCTGACCCGGCCACCCTCCTGCCGCGCCCCCGGCTGAACGCACCGCAGCCCCGACCGAACGCACCGCACCCCCGACCGAACCCGCCGCACCCCGACCGAACCGGTCGCCGGGTGCGGCTGCCGTTGCGCGGGGCCACCGGTGGGGCCACCGGTGCGGCTGCGCGGGCCCGCTCCCCCGAATGCATGTATCGCTCTCTTGACTGGCGTCACCAGCACGCCATACTGGCCTCACTCCCCGCTCGCACGATGAGGTGCCCGCCCATGGAGCTATCCCCCTCCGCACACGTGGACACGTTCTGTCGCGACCATCTCCCGCCCTTCGACCAGTGGCCAGAACTCCTCTTCGAACTACCGGAGTTGTCCTATCCGGACCGGCTGAACTGCGCCCAGGCACTGCTCGACGGGTCAATCGCCCGGTACGGCCCCGACCGCCGCTGCCTGCTCACCCCCACCGACCAGTGGACCTACGGCGAACTGCGCGACCACGCCGACCGGGTGGCCCGGCTGCTGACCGAGGACCTCGGCCTGGCCACCGGCAACCGGGTGCTGCTCCGCGGCCCCAACACCCCCTGGCTGGTGGCCTGCTGGCTCGGCGTCCTGAAGGCCGGCGGCGTGGCCGTCAGCACCATGCCGCTGCTGCGTCCCGCCGAACTGACCGGACTGCACCGGATCGCCCGGCCCGCCATCGCCCTGTGCGACCACCGCTACCTGGACGACCTCGCCCGGGCCGAGACCCCCGGCCTGCGGGTGCTCGCCTTCGGCGGGCCCGGCCCGCAGGACCTGACCGCCCGCTGCGCCGCCAAGGACGCCGGATTCACCGCCGTCCCGACCGCCGCCGACGACGTCGCACTGATCGCCTTCACCTCCGGAACCACCGGACGGCCCAAGGCCACCCTGCACTTCCACCGCGACGTGCTCGCCAACGCCGACACCTTCTCCCGCCACGTCCTGCGCCCCACCCCCGACGACCTGTTCGCCGGCACCCCGCCGCTCGCCTTCACCTTCGGCCTCGGCGGCCTGGCCGTCTTCCCGCTGCGCGCCGGCGCCGCCAGCCTGCTGCTGGAGCAGGCCACCCCCGAGCAGCTCGCCGAGCAGGTCCACCGGCACCGGGTCAGCGTGCTGTTCACCGCGCCGACCGCCTACCGGGCGATCCTGGCCGCCGGGCTCGCCGGCCGCCTGTCCGGCGTACGGCGCTGCGTCTCGGCCGGCGAGCACCTGCCCGCCGCCCTCTGGGCGGCGTTCCACGCGGCCACCGGGCAGCGGCTGATCGACGGCATCGGCGCCACCGAGCTGCTGCACGTGTTCATCTCCGCCGCCGACGGCGACATCCGCCCCGGCGCGACCGGCCGCCCCGTCCCGGGCTACCGGGCCGCCGTCCTCGACGAACAGGGCCGGCCGGTGCCGGACGGCGTGCCCGGGCTGCTCGCCGTCAAGGGCCCGACCGGCTGCCGCTACCTGGACGACGAGCGCCAGCGCGACTACGTCCGCAACGGCTGGAACCTGACCGGCGACACCTACGTCCGCGACCGGGACGGCTACTTCTGGTACCAGGCGCGCAACGACGACATGATCGTCTCGGCCGGCTACAACATCGCTGGCCCCGAGGTCGAACAGGCCCTCGCCGCCCACCCCGACGTCGCCGACTGCGCGGTGGTCGGGGCGCCGGACGAACGGCGCGGCACGGTGGTGAAGGCCTACGTGGTGCTGCGCGAGGGCGCGCCCGCCGGGCCGGAGCAGGTGCGGAACCTCCAGGAGCACGTCAAACGGACCATCGCGCCGTACAAGTACCCGCGCGCGGTCGAGTTCGTCACCCGGCTGCCGCGCACCGCCACCGGCAAGCTGCACCGCGCCGAGCTGCGCCGGCGGGCCACGACCGCCCCGGACGACGGCGGCACCGCCCCGGCCGGCACGGCGAGCGCCCCGGCGAGCGTGGCGATCGAACGCCGGGTCGAGTGGTCCGACACCGACGCCGCCGGGCACTACCACTTCTCGGCCGTGCAGCGCTGGGCCGAGGCCGCGGAGGCGGCGCTGCTGCGCCGGCTGGGCCTGGCCGAGCTGTTCGGGCGGATCCCGCGGGTGCACTTCGAGGCCGACTACCGCGAGCGGCTCTGGTTCGGCGACCTGGTCCGCACCGAGCTGCGGGTGGTCCGGGTCGGCGGCTCCTCGCTGCACTACGCCTTCGAGGTGCACGGCCCGCAGGGCCTGGCCGCGTCCGGCCGGATGTCGGTGGTGCACGCCGCGCCGAACGCCAAGGGCGCCGAGCCCTGGCCCGCGCCGGTGCGCCGCGCGCTGGCCGAGGCCGGGCCGCAGCAGCCGGAGGTGGTGCGGTGACCACCTCGGCCCACCCCACCGCGACCCACTCCACCGAGACCCGCCGCGCCACGACCCACCCCACCGCGGCCCGCCGCATCGCGGTGATCGGCGCCGGTCCGGGCGGGCTCTACTTCGCCGCGCTCGCCAAGCGGTTGGCGCCGCACCGACAGATCACCGTGTTCGAACGCGACGGCCGGGAGGACGAGTTCGGCTTCGGCGTGGTGTTCTCCGACGAGACGCTGGACGGCATCGCCCAGGCCGACCCGGAGGTCTTCGCCGCGATCGGCACCGAGTTCGCCCGCTGGAGCGACATCGACGTGCGCCACGCGGGCGAGGTCCGCACCTGCGGCGGGCACGGCTTCGCGGCGCTCGACCGCAACCGCCTGCGCGCGATCCTGCAACAGCGCTGCGAACGCCTCGCGGTGGACGTGCGCTACCGCACCCCCGCCCCGCCGGTCGACCGACTCGCCGCCGAGTACGACCTGGTGGTCGCCGCCGACGGCATCCACTCGGGCACCCGCGCGGCCTACGCCGACACCTTCCGGCCCGACCTGGACGAGCGGCACTGCCGCTACATCTGGCTCGCCACCGACAAGGTCTTCGAGGCCTTCACCTTCATCGTCGAGCGGTTCGACTTCGGCACCCTCCAGGTGCACGCCTACCCGTACAGCGCGACCCGCTCCACCTTCATCGTGGAGATCGCCGAAGACGCCTGGCGCCGGGCCGGGTTCGACGCCCTCGCCGCCCGGAAGCCATCCCGGGAGCCGGCCCGCGGCGAGAGCGACGAGGCGAGCGTACGGCGCTGCGCCGACCTGCTCGCCGGGCACCTGGACGGCCACCGGCTGATCCCGAACGCCTCGCGCTGGATCCGCTTCACCACCGTACGCAACGCCCGCTGGCGCCACCGCAACGTGGTGCTGCTCGGCGACGCGGCGCACTCCGCGCACTTCTCGATCGGCTCGGGCACCAAGCTCGCCCTGGAGGACGCCCTCGCGCTCGCCGCGAGCCTGCACGAACAGCCCGTGCTGGACGAGGCGTTGGCCGCCTACGAGGCGGAGCGGCGCCCGGTGGTGGAGTCCACCCAGCGGGCCGCGCAGGCGAGCCTGGAGTGGTTCGAGACGGTGGACCGGCGCGCCGGGCAGGACGCCGACCGGTTCGCGTTCAACCTGCTCACCCGCAGCCGCCGGGTCACCTACGGCAACCTGCGGGCCCGCGACCCCGGATTCGTCGACGCGGTGGACGCCGCCGCCGGCGGCCGGCCCGGCGTGCCGCCGATGTTCCGACCGCTGAAGCTCGGCACGCTGGAGCTGCGCAACCGCGTCGTGGTGCCCCCGCTCGCCACCTTCACCTCCACCGACACCCTGCCCAGCGGCTTCGACCGGGCCCAGCTGACCGCGCACGCCCTCGGCGGCGCCGGGCTGGTCCTCGCCGGAATGACCGCCGTCAGCCCCGGGGGCCGGGCCACCGACCGCTGCCCGGGGCTGTGGAACGACCGCCAGGAGACGGCCTGGCGCCAACTCGTCGACGCCGTCCGCGCGGTGAGCGACACCCCGCTCGGCCTCCAGCTGACCCACGCCGGCCGCCGGGGAGCCACCGCCGCCCCCGGCCCGGACGGGGTCGGGCGCCCGCTCGCCGACGGCTGGCCGCTGCTCGCCGCCTCCCCGCTCCCCTGGGGCCCCGGCAGCCCGCCACCGCACGCGGCCAGCTCCGCCCAACTGGCCACCGCGGTCGAAGACTTCGCCGAGGCGGCGGAACGCGCCGCGCGGGCCGGCTTCGACGCGCTGGAGCTGCAGTTCGGCCACGGGCACCTCGTCTCCGGCTTCCTCTCACCGCTGACCAACCACCGCACCGACCGCTACGGCGGCCCGCTCGCCCGCCGGCTGCGGCTGCCGCTGGAGGTGCTCGCGGCGGTCCGCTCGGCCTGGCCGGCCGGGCGACCGCTGCTGGTGCGGATCTCGGCCTGCGACTGGGCACCCGGCGGTACCACCGAACCGGAGGCCGTCACGATCTGCCGCGCGCTGGCCGACGGCGGAGCGGACGCGGTGGACGTGTCCACCGGCGAGGTGGTCGCCCACCAGCGGCCACCGTACGGCCGCGGCTACCAGACCCCGTTCGCCGAACTGATCCGCGCCGCCACCGGCCTGCCGACCATCGCGGTCGGCGCGATCTCCGGACCCGACGACGCCAACTCCGTGCTGCTCGCCGGGCGGGCCGACCTGGTCGCGATCGGGCGGGCCCAGCTGTACGACCCGCTCTGGACGCTGCACGCCGCCGCCGAACAGGGCTACACCGGGCCGGGCGCGCACTGGCCCGGGCCCTGGTCGGCGGGCAGCCGCAGACCGCCGGGCCCGAACGCCGACCGGGTCGCACCGCGCCTGCACCTGCTGGCCGAGCCGGCCACGCCGGTGCACCGCCGCTGGCCGCCGACCGCGGCCACGACGAACAGCCCGACCACGGCGAACAACCCACCCACGGCGGACAGCCGGACCGCGCCGAACAGCCCGACCGCACCCGAACCGCGCTGAGCAGCCGAGGAGAAGCCATGCCGGATCTGCCCCGCTTCACCGCCGCGGCCGTCCAGGCCTCCCCCGTCTACCTGGACCCGGCCGCCACCGTCGACAAGGCCGTCGCCCTGATCCACGAGGCGGCCGACCACGGCGCCGCCCTGGTGGTCTTCCCCGAGGTCTTCGTCCCCGGCTACCCGTACTGGAACTGGACGATGAACCCGGTCCAGGGCTCGCCCTGGTACGAGCGCCTCTACCGCGCCGCCGTGGACGTCCCCGGCCCGTACGTGGACACGCTGCGCGCCGCCGCCCGGCAGGTCGGCGTGGTGCTGGTGATCGGCGTCAACGAACGCGGCCGGCACAGCCTCGGGGTGCTCTACAACACCCTGCTGATCATCGGAGCGGACGGCGAACTGCTCGACGTGCACCGCAAGTTGGTGCCGACCTGGGCCGAGAAGCTGACCTGGACGCCCGGCGACGGCAGCTCCCTGCGGGTGCACCGCACGGCCGTCGGCCCGCTCGGCGCGCTCGCCTGCGGCGAGAACACCAACACCCTGGCCCGCTTCACCCTGCTGGCCCAGGGCGAACTCGTCCACGCCGCCGCCTACATCGCCCTGCCGGTGGCCCCCGAGGACTACGACATGGCGGAGGCGATCGCGCTGCGCGCCGCCGCGCACTGCTTCGAGGGCAAGCTGTTCACCGTGGTCTCCTGCTCCACCATCTCGCCCGACATGGTGGACCTGATCGCCGGCGACGACCAGCAGGTGCGCAAGCAACTCGCCCGCCCGCACAGCGCGTTGTCCGGCGTCTTCGGCCCCGACGGACGCCCGGTGGGCGAGCCGCTGGTGGACGAGGAGGGCATCGTCTACGCCGAGATCGACCTCGGCCGGTGCATCCAGCCCAAGCAGATGCACGACATCGTCGGCCACTACAACCGCTTCGACGTCTTCCGGCTGCACGTGGACAACCGTCCGCTGCGGCCGCTGGTGTTCCCGGAGGAGGAGGCATGACCAACCACGACGACACGACCGACCAGGGGCGCACGGCCGACCACGACGACGGCCGAATCGGCCGCGCCAGGGTCACCGACAGCCCCGAACTCGCCGCCTACTACGAGGAACTGGCCGCACACGAGGCCGGCGCCCTGTGGACGGTGGCGAACGAGATCGAGCCCTGGTACCCGCAGCCGAAGTCGGTGCCGGTGCTCTGGCGCTACGCCGACCTGCGCCCGCTGGTCCGCAAGGCGCTGCCGCTGGTCAAGGCCGACGACGCCGGCCGCCGGGTGGTGATGCTGGTCAACCCCGGGCGCCGCGAACTGAGCGCCGCCGTCGGCCTGTTGTACACCGGCCTCCAGATCATGGGCCCCGGCGAGGCGATGACCGCGCACCGCCACCAGGCCGCCGCCCTGCGCTTCGTCCACGAGGGCACCGGCGCCTGGACGATCGTGGACGGCCAGAAGCTCAAGGTCGGCCCGCGCGACTTCGCCATCACGCCCAACAACTCCTGGCACGAGCACGGCAACGAGTCCGACGACGCCCCGGTGATCTGGCAGGACGGCCTGGACATCCCGCTGGTCAACATGCTCGACGCGAACTTCTACGAGGTCCACCCGGAGCTGTACCAGCGGCCCGGCACGGTGGTGAACTCCTCCCTGCTGAGCTACGGCGGCAACCTCCTCCCGTACGGCGTCGAGACCTGGAGCAGGCCCTACTCCCCGCTGCTCGGCTGGCCCTGGGAGCCCAGCTACCACGCGCTGCGCCAACTCGCCCGCGTCACCGAGGGATCGCCGTACGACGGCGTCATCATGGAGTACACCAACCCGGTCACCGGCGGCCCGGTGATGCCGACCATGGCCGCCCACCTGCAACTGCTGCGCCCCGGCCAGGCCACCCGCGCCCACCGCCACACCGGCTCGGTGGTCTACACGGCGGCCAAGGGGCGCGGCGTCTCGGTGATCGCCGGGCGGCGCTTCGAGTGGCGGCAGGGCGACGTCTTCGTCGTCCCGTCCTGGGCCTGGCACGAGCACGCGAACCTCGACCCCGGCGAGGACGCCTGCCTGTTCTCCTTCAACGACTTCCCGGTGATGCACTCGCTCGGCCTGTACCGCGAGGAGGCCTACCCGGAGCACGACGGGCACCAGCCCGCCACCGCCAGGTAACCCCCAAGGAGCCCCGACCATGCACCTGTTGACCTACTGCGCGGACGGCGACGAAGCCCCGCGGCTCGGCGCCCGGCTCGGTGACCAGGTCGCCGACCTGACCGCCCTCGCCACCGCCGCCGGCGCCCGGCTGCCCGACGGCCTGCTCGACCTGGTCCGGGCCGGCGAGGCCGCGCTGGCCACCGCCCGCACGCTGCTGGCCCACGCCGGGCCCGGCCACCCCGCCGTCCGCCCGCTCGCCGAGGTGTCGCTGCGCGCTCCCCTGCGGCCCGGCAAGATCGTCGGCGTCGGCCTCAACTACGTGGAGCACGTCGCCGAATCGCACCGCACCCTGGACACCGAGCGCGAACTGCCCGACCGGCCGGTGCTGTTCAGCAAGCCAGCCACCGCCGTCACCGGCCCGGGCCAGCCCATCCGGCACAACGCCAACCTCACCAAGCAGCTCGACTGGGAGTGCGAACTCGCCGTGGTGATCGGCGCACCGGCCTTCCGGGTGGCCGAGGAGGACGCCTGGCGGCACGTCTTCGGCTACAGCATCGTCAACGACGTCAGCGCCCGCGACCAACGCCGCTCCGGGCAGTGGTTCTTCTCCAAGGGCCAGGACAGCTACGCGCCGTTCGGCCCGGTCGTGGTCACCGCCGACGAGATCCCCGACCCGCAGGACCTCGACCTCTCGCTCAGGGTCAACGGCGAGCTGCGGCAGGACTCCAACACCCGCCACATGCTGTTCGGCATCGCCCGCCTGATCGCCGACATCTCCTCCGGCGTCACCCTCGAACCGGGCGACGTGATCGCCACCGGCTCCCCGTCCGGCGTCGGCGCCGGCCTGGTGCCGCCGCAGTTCCTCCAGCCCGGCGACCTGGTCGAGGCCACCATCGAGCGGATCGGCACCCTCGCCAACCCGGTGGTCGACGCCCGCTGAGCAGAGCCCCCAGCCCCGGCCAGGCCCCCGAGAGGAGCCCCAGCACCCCATGACCACCTACCGGATCGGCCAGATCGTCCCCAGCTCCAACGTCACCATGGAGACCGAGGTCCCCGCCCTGCTGCGGGCCCGCGAGGCGGTCGCGCCCGAGCGGTTCACCTTCCACTCCAGCCGGATGCGGATGACCAGGGTCACCCCCGAGCAACTGCGCGCCATGGACGCCGAGTCCGACCGCTGCGCGGTCGAACTCTCCGACGCCCGGGTCGACGTGCTCGGCTACGCCTGCCTGGTCGCCGTGATGGCCACCGGCCCCGGCTACCACCGCGAGGCCGAACAGCGCCTGCACCGGCGCACCGCCGAGAACGGCGCCCCCGCACCCGTGGTCACCAGCGCGGGCGCCCTGGTCACCGGCCTGCACACGCTCGGCGCCAAGAAGGTCGCCCTCGTCACCCCGTACCTGCGGCCGCTGGCCCGGACCGTGGTCGGCTACCTCGCCCACGAGGGAATCGAGGTGCTCGACTACGCGGCCCTGGAGATCCCCGACAACCTCGACGTGGCCGCCCACGACCCGGCGCGGCTGCCCGCCATCGCCCGGCGCCTCGCCCACGCCGAGGCCGACGCGGTGGTGCTCTCGGCCTGCGTGCAGCTGCCCTCGCTGTCCGCCGTCGAGGAGGCCGAGCAGCAGCTCGGCAAGCCGGTCGTCTCGACGGCGATCTGCACCGCCCACCAACTGCTGCGCGCCCTCGGCCTCCCGGCCGTCGCCCCCGGCGCCGGGCACCTGCTCTCCGGCGCCTACGCGGAAGCCTGACGCCGAGCACCGAGCACCGAACGCCCACCGCCCACCGCCCACCGCCCACCGCCCACCGCCCACCGCCCACCGCCCACCGCCCACCGCTATGATCACCACGAGCTGCCGGGGAGGAGGCGCACCATGTCGGAGAGCACGCCCCGGCCCAGCTCCCTCATCCACACCGTGTACGGCGAGTTCGTGCGCCGCCTCGGCGGCTGGATATCAATCGCCGACCTGATCGCGCTGATGGCCGAACTGGACGTGGACGGACCGGCCGTGCGCTCGGCCATCTCCCGGCTGAAGAAGGCCGGCACCCTGCTCCAGGAGCGCCGTGACGGCACCGGCTACCGGCTCGCCCCGGCGATGGGCCCGGTCTTCGAGGAGGGCGACCGCCGGATCTTCCACAGCCTGGAGCCCGCCGAACTCGCCGACGGCTGGGTGGTGGCGGTCTTCTCGGTGCCCGAGTCCGAGCGCGCCCACCGCCACCAACTGCGCTCCCGGCTGAGCTGGCTCGGCTTCGGCAACGCCGCCCCCGGTGTCTGGCTGGCGCCCGCCCGAATGCTGCCGGACGCCCGGCGCCTGCTGGAGCGCCTCGGCCTGAGCGCCTACGTGCACCTGTTCCTGTCCGCCGAGTACGCGGGCTTCGCCGAACTGCGCACCGCGGTGGCCGGCTGGTGGGACTTCCCGGCGATCGAGGCGCAGTACGCGGCCTTCGACGACGCCTGGCGCCCGGTCGCCGCCGAACTGCGCGGCCGGCCGCGGATCGACCCGGTCGAGGCGTTCCGCGACTACGTCCCGATGCTCACCCAGTGGCGCCGGCTGCCCTACCTGGACCCGGGCCTGCCCGAGCCGCTGCTGCCCGCCGACTGGAACGCCGTCGCCGCGCGGGCCGTCTTCACCGAGCTGCACGCGCTGCTCGCCGAGCCCGGCCTGCGGTACGTCGAGAAGGTCACCGGACTGCCGGCCGACGCCCCACCCCACCAGGAGCCGCGATGACCGACCCCGCCCCCGCCGACCTCCTCATCCGCGCCGCCGCCGTCCACACCCTCGTCCCCGGCCGGCCGCCGCAGCGCGCGATCGCCGTCACCGGGGCCCGGATCACCGCCCTGTCCCCCGACCCGCACGGCCTGGACGACCTGGTCGGACCGGCCACCGAGGTCCTGGACGCCCCCGACGCCACGGTGCTGCCCGCCTTCGACGACACCCACACCCACCTGATCCTGGCCGGACACAGCATCCACGGCGTCCCCGTCCACCAGGCCGGCGACCTCGCCGCGTTCCTCGGCCTGATCCGCGAACGCGCCGCCCGCACCCCGGCCGGCCGGTGGATCCACACCACCATCAACTGGCAGGAGGTGCTGCTCGCCGAACAGCGGCTGCCCACCACCGCGGAGCTGGACGAGGCCACCACCGACCACCCCGTCCTGGTCCGCCGCGGCGCCTACAACATGGTGCTCAACTCGGCCGCGCTGCACCTCGCCGGCATCACCGCCGACACCCCCGCCCCGCCCGGCGGCCTGATCGAACGCGACGAACGGGGGCGGCTCACCGGACGGCTGGTCAACAAGGCGGTCGAACTGGTCGAGCGGGTGCTGCCGCGCCCCGCGCTCGCCGAACGGGTGGCCGGCCTGCGCGCCGCCTCCGCCGACTACGCCGCCACCGGCATCGGCACCGTCCGCGACTGCCTCGTCCCGGTCGAGGACCTCGACGTGCTGCGCGCGGCCCGGGCGGCCGACGCGCTCGCCGTCAGGGTCCGGGCGCTGGTCTCCGGCTTCGCCGCCCGCACCCCCGAGCAGGTCGACGAACTGCTGGACCGGATGGACGCCTGGCGCGCCGCCGGCAAGGACGACGACCTGCTGCGGCTGTGGGGGGTGAAGTTCGGCATCGACGGCGGCTTCGAGGCCGGCGCGCTGGAGGAGCCGTACCGGGACCAGCCCTGCTACCACGGCCGGCTGCTCTGGGAGCCGGAGGACCTGGTCGCGGCCGTCGACCGGGTGGTCGGGCGCGGCTGGCGGGTCGGCGTGCACGCCTGGGGCGACCGCGGCCTGCGCATCCTGCTGGACGTCTTCGAGGAGGTGCTCGACCGGCGCCCCGGCCTGCCGCCCGGCACGCTGGTGGTCGAGCACGGCGGACTGGCCCGGGCCGACCAGCGGGCCCGGGCGATCGCGCTCGGCATTCCCGTCACCGTGCAGCACCCGCTGCTGCACGACGGCGCGCTCGCCCAGCAGCGGGCCTGGGGCGAGGAGCGGACCGCCGGGATCTTCCCGCTGCGCGAATGGCTCGACGAGGGCGCGCTGCTGGCCGCCGGCTCGGACTTCCCGGTCGGCCCGTACGGCGCGATGGTGTCGGTGTGGGGCATGACGACCCGCCGGACCACCGCCGGGGTGGTCGGGCCCGAGCACGCCGTCGACCGGGCCGAGGCGGTCGCGCTGCACACCGTCCACGCGGCCCGGCTGATGGGCGAGAGCGCCGAGCGCGGCAGCCTGCGGCCGGGAGCGCTGGCCGATCTGACGGTGTGGCCGGTCGATCCGCTGAACTGCCCGGTCGACGTGCTGCGCGAGCTGCGGCCCGAGCGCACCGTCGTCGGCGGGCGGACCGTCCACCCCGCTCCGGTCTAGGGAGCGTCCGGCCGGACCTCCTGGAGCAGACCCCAGGTGAAGTCGGCGGTGCACGAGCGCGCCCGCCCCTCGGCGTCCGGGGCGGTGAAGTCGAGCTGGAAGCGGGTCGGCGCGCTGCCCTCGCGCGGCCGGGCGGGCGGGAACGCGGCGCCCAGGTCGGCGACCACGCAGCTCCACGGCGCGAGGTCGGCGAGCGTGCGCAGCCCGGGCGCCGGGGCGTCCGGGCCGCGCACCAGCCACTCGTTCAGCAGCGGCCGCCCGGCCTGTGCCGGGCCGAGCAGGCTCTCGAAGCGCAGCTCGGGCCAGAGCGGCAGCGCCCACTGCCGCGCGGTGCAGGCGAGGTCCCCGATCCGGCGCGGCACCACCGCCTGCGGCGGGCCGAGGACGGCGGCGCAGCGGTCGGCGCCGCGCGGGAACCGGGACGAGCGGACCATCGCCTGCCAGCGCTTGTTCGCCTCCCGCAGGCCGGCTCGGGTCGCGCCGAGCCGCCGTACGGCCTGCTCGACCAGGTCCGGGTTGAAGTCGGCCATCCGGCGCAGCAGCACGAGCTGGAACTCGGTGGCCCCGAAGCCGTGGATCGCCATGGCAGCAGGGTAGTGCCCGGGGCGTGGCACCACCCTGCCGCCGGAACGTTCGACCGCCGGGGCCGTCAGCCCCCGACGTAGGCCGCGAGGTGCTCACCGGTGAGGGTGGAGCGGGCGGCGATCAGGTCGGCGGGCGTGCCCTCGAAGACGATCCGGCCGCCGTCGTGGCCGGCGCCCGGGCCGAGGTCGATGATCCAGTCGGCGTGCGCCATCACCGCCTGGTGGTGCTCGATGACGATGACCGACTTGCCGGAGTCCACCAGCCGGTCGAGCAGGCCGAGCAGTTGCTCGACGTCGGCGAGGTGCAGGCCGGTGGTCGGTTCGTCGAGGACGTAGACGCCGCCCTTCTCCGCCATGTGGGTGGCCAGCTTGAGCCGCTGCCGCTCGCCGCCGGACAGCGTGGTGAGCGGCTGGCCGAGGCTGAGGTAGCCGAGCCCGACGTCGGCGAGGTTGGCGAGGATGCGGTGCGCGGCCGGGATGCGCGCCTCGCCGGTGCCGAAGAACTCCTCGGCCTCGGTCACCGGCATCGCGAGCACCTCGCTGATGTCGCGGCCGCCGAGATGGTACTCCAGCACCGAGGCCTGGTAGCGCTTGCCCTCGCACTCCTCGCAGGTGCTGGCCACGCCGGCCATCATCGCCAGGTCGGTGAAGACCACGCCGGCGCCGTTGCAGTTGGGGCAGGCGCCTTCGGAGTTGGCGCTGAACAGGGCCGGCTTGACGCCGTTGGCCTTGGCGAAGGCCTTGCGGATCGGCTCCAGCAGCCCGGTGTACGTCGCCGGGTTGCTGCGCCGCGAGCCGCGGATGGCGCCCTGGTCGACGGACACCACGCCCGCTCCCTTCGGAATCGAGCCGTGCACCAGCGAGCTCTTCCCGGAGCCGGCGACGCCGGTGATCACGGTCAGCACCCCGAGCGGGATGTCGACGTCGATGTCGCGCAGGTTGTTCGCCGTCGCGCCGCGGATCTCCAGGGTGCCGTTCGGCTCGCGCACCGCCTTGCGGACGGCTGCCCGGTCGTCGAAGTGGCGGCCGGTGACGGTGCCGCTGGCCCGCAGCCCCTCGACGGTGCCCTCGAAGCAGACCGTGCCGCCCGCCGTCCCGGCGCCGGGGCCGAGGTCGACGACGTGGTCGGCGATCGCGATGGTCTCCGGCTTGTGCTCCACGACCAGCACCGTGTTGCCCTTGTCCCGCAGCCGCAGCAGGAGTTCGTTCATCCGCTGGATGTCGTGCGGGTGCAGGCCGGTGGTGGGCTCGTCGAAGACGTAGGTGACGTCGGTGAGCGCCGAGCCGAGGTGCCGGATCATCTTGACCCGCTGCGCCTCGCCGCCGGACAGCGTGCCGGAGGGCCGGTCGAGCGAGAGGTAGCCCAGCCCGATCTCCACGAACGAGTCGAGGGTGTGCCGCAGGGTCCCGAGCAGCGGCGCCACGGCCGGCTCGTCGAGGTCGCGGACCCAGGCGGCCAGGTCGCTGATCTGCATCGCGCAGGCGTCGGCGATGCTGGTCCCGCCGATCAGCGACGACCGGGCCGCCTCGCTGAGCCGGGTGCCCCCGCAGTCGGGGCAGGCGGTGAAGGTGACCGCCCGGTCGACGAACGCCCGGATGTGCGGCTGCAGCGCGTCCCGGTCCTTGGTGAGCATCGACTTCTGGATCTTGGGGATCAGCCCCTCGTAGGTGAGGTTGACCCCGTTGACCTTGACCTTGGTCGGCTCGCGGTGGAGGAAGTCCTGCATCTCCTTCTTGGTGTACTTGCGGATCGGCTTGTCCGGGTCGAGGAAGCCCGAGTTCGCGTAGATCCCCACCGTCCACCAGCTGTCGGCCTTCCAACCGGGGATGGTGATCGCGCCCTCGGAGATCGACTTGGTGTCGTCGAAGAGCTGGGTGAGGTCGATGTCGGAGACGTTGCCGCGGCCCTCGCAGCGCGGACACATGCCGCCGGTGATGCTGAAGCTGCGCCGCTCCTTGACGGTCTTCCCGCCGCGTTCGACGGTGACGGCGCCCGCCCCGCTGATCGAGGGGACGTTGAAGGAGAACGCCTTGGGCGAGCCGATGTGCGGCTGCCCGAGCCGGCTGAAGAGGATCCGCAGCATCGCGTTGGCGTCGGTGGCGGTGCCGACCGTGGAGCGGGGGTCGGCGCCCATCCGCTGCTGGTCGACGATGATCGCGGTGGTCAGTCCCTCCAGCACGTCGACCTCGGGCCGTGCCTGGGTCGGCATGAAGCCCTGCACGAAGGCGCTGTACGTCTCGTTGATCAGCCGCTGCGACTCGGCGGCGATCGTGTCGAACACCAGGGAGCTCTTGCCGGAGCCGGAGACGCCGGTGAACACCGTCAGCCGCCGCTTCGGGATCTCGACGCTGACGTCCTTGAGGTTGTTCTCGCGCGCGCCGTGCACGTGGATCAGGTCGTGGCTGTCGGCACCGTGTGCCGCGGGCGGCTGCGCGGCCGTCCTCGTGGGCTTGCTCATCGTCTCTCCAGGTGGGCGGCGGAGCCGCCGTCGCGGTGGATGATCGCCGACCGCCGCACCGGGGAAGGTCCCCGTCCACCGGTGCCGGCCAGGCATGGCCGAAGCCTAACCGCCGGGCCGCGGCGACCCGGCGGTCAGGCGACCCGACCCCCATATTCGAGCACACGTTCGATTCACGGCGTACGCTGGCCCCATGCCCAGCACCGTCCACCTCCAGCCCTCGCTGTTCGACGACGCCGACGACGCCGACGACGTCCGCCTCGGCCCGCTCGACGGGCTCCGCCGGGTCGTCCTCGGCGACGGGGCGTGGCTGGACCTGCTGCCCGGCTGGCTGCGCGGGGCGGACCGGGTGTTCGACCAGCTGGCCGCCACCGTGCCCTGGCGGGCCGAACGCCGCGAGATGTACGACCGGACGGTCGACGTGCCGCGGCTGCTGGCCTCCTACCCGGCCGACGCCGAACCGCCGCACCCCGTCCTCGGGCAGGCCCGGACGGCGCTGAGCCGGCACTACGCGCGGGAGCTGGGCGAACCGTTCCGCACGCTCGGCCTCTGCTACTACCGGGACGGCCGGGACAGCGTCGCCTGGCACGGGGACCGGATCGGGCGCGGCGCCCGCGAGGACACCATGGTGGCGATCCTGTCCGTCGGCGAACCGCGCGCCCTGCTGCTGCGGCCCCGCCACGGTGGCGGCCCGGTGGTGCGCCGACCGCTCGGGCACGGTGACCTGGTGGTCATGGGCGGCTCCTGCCAGCGCACCTGGGAGCACGCCGTCCCGAAGACGGCCCGGCCGGTGGGCCCGCGGATCAGCATCCAGTTCCGGCCGCACGGCGTGGCGTGACCGCCGGGGCGGCCGGGCCGGGAAGCCCGCCCGGCCGCCCCGGCGGGCGTCAGTCCTTCACCGCGCCCGCCAGCCCGGACACCAGCTTGCGCTGGACCGCGATGAAGAAGATCAGCACCGGTACCGTCATCAGCGTCGACGCCGCCATGATGCCGCCCCAGTCGTTCTCGTCCGGCTTGAAGAAGACCAGCAGCGCGGACGGCAGGGTCTGGTTCTGGGTGGCACTGATGATGAAGGTCTTCGCGAAGACGAAGTCGTTCCACGCCGCGATGAAGGAGAACACGCTGGTCGCGGCCAGCCCCGGCGCCACCAGCGGCAGCAGGATCCGCCACAGGATGCGGGTGCGGCTGGCGCCGTCGATCTGCGCGGCCTCCTCGATCGACACCGGCACGGCCGCGACGAAGCCGCGCATCATCCAGATGCCGAACGGCAGCGAGAAGGCCAACTGCACCAGGATCAGCGAGGCGAGGGTGTTCAGCCCGATGCCCGGCGCGAACCGGCCGGCGTCACGGAACATGAAGAACAGCGGGATGGTGAGCGCCTCGACCGGGATCATCTGGGCGATCAGGAACATCACCATGATGGTGGTGCGGAACCTGAACCGGAACCTGGTCACGGCCACCGCCGCCAGGAACACCACGACGGCCGAGAGCACCACCACCGACAGCGCGATGACCAGGCTGTTCACGAAGTACCGGCCGAAGCCGTCCACGCTGAGCACCTGGCGGAAGCTCTCCAGCGTGGGGTGGGCCGTCCACGGCTTCGGATCCAGCGACTGCACCTCGCCCTTGGGCTTGAAGGCGGACAGCACCATCCAGAAGATCGGGAAGGCGGTGACCAGGGCCAGCACGATCGCGCCGGTGTTGGCGGCGAGCCGCCAACGGCCGCGGGTGTTGCGGGCTCGGGTGCTACCGGGCCGGGTGTTGCCGGTTCGGGTGTTGCCGGTTCGGGTGTCCCGAACGGGGTTCAGAGTGCTCACAGTTCGTTCCCCGTCCGTCGCAGGGTGCGGATGTAGAGGACTGTCGGGATCACCAGGATCAGCAGCATGATCACGCCGATCGCCGCACCGAGCCCGTACTGCGAGGAGGCGAACGCCTTCTGGTACGCGTACACGTTGAGCACGAGGTTCTGGCCGGCGATGCCGCCGCCCTCGGTCATCACGTAGATCTGGGTGAAGACCTTGAAGTCCCAGATCACCGACTGGATCACCACGATGGTCAGGATCGGCCGCAGCATCGGCGCGGTGATCCGGCGGAAGGTCGTCCAGGTGTTGGCGCCGTCCAGGGCGGCGGCCTCCATGATCTCCTCCGGGATCGCCCGGATCCCCGCGTAGAGGGTGACCATCACGAACGGGAAGGAGTGCCACACCACGACGGCACCGACGATCAGGAACGCCGTCCACTTGTCGTAGAACCAGTTGAACTCGTGGAAGCCGGTGAGCCCGAGCTTCACCAGCGTGTGGTTGACCAGGCCGAGATTGGTGTCGAACAGGAAGCTCCACACCGTCGACCCGGTCATCGCCGGCGCCGCCCAGGCCGCCATCGCGGCAGTGGTCAGCACCAGCCGGGGCCACCGCCCGACCTTGGTCAGCAGGACGGCGAGGGTCGCGCCGACGGCCAGGGTGGCGACCACGCAGAACGCGGCGAAGCCGACCGTCTGCAGCAGCACCGACCAGAACTGGCCGTCGCTCAGGATCTTCGAGTAGTTGCCGAAGCCGACGAAGGAGGTCGGGGCGCCCCCGGAGGCCTGGGCCTGCCCGAAGTCCAGCACGGACAGCAGGCCCAACTGGTAGATCGGGTAGGCGACCAGCGGGATCAGGATGACCGCGGCCGGCAGGAGCAGCAGCAGCGGGGGCCGGCGGCGCCGGCCGCCCGAGGGTGCGGCCGGCGCCGTGCCCCCACGGCGTCCGCGCGGGGAAGGCGGCGCCGTCGGGGCGGTCGTGGTGGATGCGGACACGTGCGGGACCTGCTCTCTTCCGCGGACCAGGAGGTCGGTGCGGGACCAGGAGGCGGTACGGGGTCAGGAGTCGGATGCGGGGTCAGGAGGTCGGTGCGGGACCGGGTGGTGGTACGGGACCAGAGGGTGGTGCGGGGCCGGGGGGTGGTACGGGGCCGGGGGCCGGAGACGGCCCGCAGCCGCCGTCAGTGCGCGGCGAAGGCGGAGGTGATCTGGTTCGCGGCGTCGCCCGAGGCCTTCGCCACGTCCGCCTTGCCGGTGACCACCTGCTGAAGCATGGTCGGGATCACCGACTGGGCGTCGATCTGCGCCCACGCCTGGTCGAGCGGGACGAACCTGGTGCCGGCCGCGATCGTGTCGGTGAACGGCTTCAGGAAGGCGTCCTTGGCGGCGACCTTGCCGCTGACGGACTTGAGCGTCGGCAGGTTGCCCATCGCGTCGTACATCTGCTCCTGGTACGTCGGGCCCGCCAGCAGTTCGGCGAACTCGACGGCGAGCGTGCGGTGCTTGGCCGCCTTCATCACGCCGAGGTTGTTGCCGCCCGCGAACGCGGGGGCGATCGAACCGGGCTTCTCCCCGGGCAGCGGCACCACGCCGTACTTGCCCTTCGCCGGGCCCGCGTCGACCTTGCTGCGGTTGGAATTGAGCAGGATCGCCATCGCCGACTTGCCGGCCGCGAACAGGTCGACGGACTTGCCACCGGTGAGGTCGGCGCACTGCTGGGCGGGGCAGCCGTCGGCGCCGAAGAGGTCGGTGTAGCGCTTGATACCGGCCTGCGAGGCGGGCGAGTTGATGGCCGCCTTGTACGCGGAGCCGTCCTTGGCGGCGATGTCGCCGCCGGCGTCCCAGACGAACGGCAGCGCGGCGAAGGTGTACTTGCCGCCGACGGCGATGCCGAAGGTGTCGGGGTGCGCCGCGTGGATCTTCTGCGTGGCGGTGACCAGTTCGGCGTAGGAGGTCGGCGGGGTGAGCCCGGCCTCGGTGAACAGGTCGGTACGGAAGTAGAGCGCGCGCACGCCGACCCACCAGGGCAGGCCGTACGTCTTGCCGTCCACCACGGCGGTCTTGGCGATCGCCGGATCGAGGTCGCCCTTGTCCTGCCACTTGTCGAGGTCGGCGCCGATCTCGGCGAGGCCGCCGGCCGCGACGTAGCCGGGGAGGTCGGTGTTGCCGAACTCGACCAGGTCGGGGGCGCTGTTGGGATCGTTGAAGGCGCCCTTCATCTTGGCCGCGCGGGCCGAGGCGTCGGTGTCGATGTAGCTGACCTTGACGGTGACGCCCTGGTGGGAGGCCTGGAACTCGCTCACCGCCTTGCCGATCACGGCCTCCTTGGCCGCGTTGCCCGCCTCGTTGTACAGCCAGACCTGGAGGGTGCCGGTCCGGTCGTCGGCGGCCTTGTCGCCGGCCGGCGCGGCGGTGCCCGGCGCGCAGGCGGTCGCGGCGAGGCAACTGGCGGCGAGCACGGCGGCCGCGGCAGTCCGTCTGATGAGTCGCATGGGTGGAGACCTCCCCTCCCGACAGTTGCCGCCGAGACGTGCGCCGCTGGGGACGGGTACGTCGAAGCAGGCCCTGACCGGGGCCGATGGTGGGTGTGGGTGGAGGACGGCCCGGACGCGCTGAGGGGCGTCCCGGGCAGGCCGGTACGGGGGTACGGCAGAGCGGACCGTTCGGGTGGGGCGGCGTCGCCTGCTCGATGGCAGGGACGTTAGGCGCGGGCGATCGGCGCCAACAAGAGGGGGTTCGGGAAGTTTTGCACTGCACAACGTTGTGTCGAAGAAGCGGCGTTGCGGGCGCGAACGGGTACCTTCTGACAACCGCTGCCGTCGAGCGGGGGAACACCGGCGGAACGCGGCAGCGACATCCAGCAGAAGCGCACGGCAGTAGCACTCGACAGCACCACACGACGGCAACACACCACAGCGGCACACCACAGCGGAACGAGACAGGGGACGGACCCATGACGGAGACGGGGCCCGACGCGGAGACCGAGCAGCCCGCGGGCACGGCGGCCGACAGACCCGCCGGTCCGGCGGCCGAACGGCCCTCGGGCGCCGTGGCCGAACGGCCCTCCGGCGCGACCGCCGGGCGGAAACCCGCGACCGAACGCAACCAGTCGTCCTCACTGCGCCGCGCGCTCGCCGTCCTCGGCCACGTACGCGACCACAGCGACGGGCGCGGCGTCCCGCTCGCCCAACTCGCCGAAGCGCTCGGCCTCAACAAGAGCACCGTGCTGCGGCTCGCGGGCCCGCTGCTCGACGAGCACCTCCTCGACCGCGACCGCGAGACCGGCTGGTTCCGGCTCGGCCACGGCTCACTGCGCCTCGGCCAGGCCTACCTCTCCACCCTCGACCTGCGCAGCGTCGCCGCCGAACACCTGCGCCGCCTCCAGCGCGAGGCCGGCGAGACCGTCCACCTGACCGTCTGGCAGGCCCCCGGAATCGTCTACCTGGACAAGGTCGAGGACGAGACCAACGTCCGCATGGCCTCCCGCGTCGGCAGCCGGGCCCCCGCCTACTGCACCGCCACCGGAAAGGCCATCCTCGCCTGGCTGCCCGACGAGGCCGTCACCGAGGTCGTCGCCGCGGGCCTGCGCCCGGTCACCGCCTGGACCATCTCCGACGAGACCCGGCTGCGCGCCGACCTCGCCCGGATCCGCGCCCGCGGCTACTCCATCGACGACCGCGAGAACGAACCCGAGGTCCGCTGCGTCGCCGCACCGATCTTCGACCACACCGGCGAGGTCACCGCCGCCCTGTCGGTCTCCGGTCTGACCTCGCGCATGACCGCCGCCCGCGTCCGCGCCCTCGGCCCCGTCGTCGCCCAGGCCGGCCTGCGGATCTCCCGCGAACTCGGCTCCGACCGCCAGCCGTCCTGAAACCATCCGGGACTCCGCCGCAGCCGCCGCCGACCTGGCCCTGACCCTGACCCCGGAGGAACTCGCTCTCCTCAACACGGCCTGACCGCACACCGGAACAGCCCGAAAAAGCGAATGAGGCCCGGCGCCCTTTGAAAGGCACCGGACCTCATCCGACAATTGGAGCGCCAGGCCCGGATCGCACGGACTCTTCCTACTGAAAGTAGGACGTGCTCTGGTAGCACCACTGACGCCTGACGAGGAATCATCTCCCTCGCGACACCCAGAACAATACCAGCCCCACACCCACACACCGAATCCCCCACCAACCAACCCCCAAAAGCAAACAAGGCCCGGCGCCCTTTGAAAGGCACCGGACCCCGTCCGACAATTGGAGCGCCAGGCCCGGATCGCACGGACTCTTCCTACTGAAAGTAGGACGTGCTCTGGTAGCACCACTGACGCCTGACGAGGAATCAT
>NZ_JBIVAX010000014.1:0-35575 GCF_044745805.1 Kitasatospora sp. NPDC086801 | reverse complement strand
CATCTCCCTCGCGACGAGAAGTACAGTACCAGCTCCGTGATCAGGCACCGAACCGGAGGCGAACCCCGCATGACGAGCGCTCAACCCGAAGCCATCCCGTACGCCGACGGGCGACTGATGGACGTCCACCACCCGCCCGCCGACACCGCCGGGCCCGCGCCCGTCGTACTGCTCTGGCACGGTCGGGGCCCCGACGAGCGCGACGTGCTGCGGCCGCTGGCCCAGGAGGCCGCCGGGCTCGGCCTGCTGGTGTTCGTCCCGGACTGGCGCTCCGACCGGACGGACGGCGGCCGCGCCGAACTGCTCGCCTCGCTCGCCCACGCCCGCCGCTCCGCCGCCGCGTACGGCGGGGACCCGGACCGCCTGGTCCTGGCCGGCTGGTCACTGGGCGGCCGGGAGGCCATAGCCGTGGCCACCCACCCGGACACCCCCGCCGAGCTGCGCCCCGTCGCCGCCGTCGGCATCTCCTCCAGCTACGCCCGCCCGGCGGTCACCACCGGGGACGCCCCCCTCGACCTCCTGACCGAGCAGCCCTCCCCCGTCCCGCTCTGGCTGGTCCACGGCACGGAGGACGGGGTGCTGGACATCGAGCACACCCGGCAACTGAGCGCTGCCGTACCGACGGCCGAGTTCCTCGCACTCGCCACCGACCACGCGGGCGTCGTCATGACCGTGTACGACGCCGAGGCCGACCGCTGCCTCCCCACCACCGCCGAAGCCGTGCTGCGCGCCGGCCGCCGCACCGCCGCCGTCCTCGCCGAGGCGGCCGGGTTGTCGTAAGGGCGGCACCGCGTGCAGGCGCGGCCTACCGCCCCGCGACGAGGGCGCGCAGGCCGTGGCCGCGTTCCATGGCCTCCAGGTCACGCTGCAACGGCGGCCGGGGGACGGCCAGGACGGGGCAGCTCGCGTGCCGGACGCAGTAGGCGGTGACGGACGGGCGCAGCACGCGGGAGAGGCGACCGCGGCTGCTGCCCGCGCCGAGGACGAGCAGGTCGTCGGGGCGGTCGGCGAAGCGGACCAGGGTGTGCCCGGTGTCGCCGCGGACGGCCTGGCAGCGCAGCCGGGCTCCGGCGTAGCGGCCGGCGAAGGCCTCGTCGAGGGCTTGCCGGAGCCGGGCCACGGCGGCGTCGCGGCCGGCGGTGATGGCGGCCGGGCAGGGTGTGCGGCGGTAGCCGAGCTCTTCGCCGGGCGAGGTCCAGCAGAGGAGTGCGAGGACGTCGGTGTCGGTGCGGCGGGCTTCGGCGACGGCGTGGTGGAGGGCGGCGAGGCTGCCGAGCGAGCCGCTGATGCCGACGACGATCCGGCCCGCGCGGTCGGACCGCTCCGCCGCCTCGCCTGCGCCGGCTATCTCACTGTCCGCCATGGTTCGCCCCGCCTCTCGGTCCGTACCGCCGTGCCGTGCTGTCGCCCCCCAGCAAAGCGGGCCGGTGCCGCACCCCCGGTGCCCGTTGACACGCCTCTGACGCGCGCACGGGCGTTCCGTACGCGTCC
Organism: Kitasatospora sp. NPDC086801; assembly: GCF_044745805.1. NCBI lineage: Bacteria > Bacillati > Actinomycetota > Actinomycetes > Kitasatosporales > Streptomycetaceae > Kitasatospora > Kitasatospora sp. NPDC086801. The sequence continues at coordinate 34,084 of NZ_JBIVAX010000014.1, read as the reverse complement.
CTGATGTCCCCGGGGATCAGCACGTACGTAGCCGTCGTCCGCGGCCCCTCGGCCGTGCGGCGGACGATCCGGGCACCGCCGTCACGGCGCCCCGGGCCGGTCAGCCGCGCACGGCAGCCAGGCACTCGTCGTACAGGTCCATGATGTCGCCCTTGCCGCCGTCGTCGACCCACGTCATCAATGCGGCGTCCAGGCAGGCGAACGCCGTCGCGATCACCGCGCGGGCCTTCGCGTCCACGCTGCCGGTGGCAGCGTCCATGCGCGCCTCGACGAGCGGCAGCAGGTCCTCCTGGAACCGCAGTCGCTTCTCGAGCCAACCGGCACGCAGCGAGGCGGTGTTGTGCAGGAGACGGAACCGTTCCAGGGCCTGTTCGCGGCTGGTGTGCAAGGCCAGTACGGCGGCGACTCCCGTGCGCAGGGCCTCCCAGGCACCGACGTCGGCCGGCAGTTCGCCGATCGCGTCGGTCAGGACCTGCCCGAACCGGTCCTGGCCGCCGCCGAGAAGGTCCTCCTTGGTACCGAAGTAGCGGAAGAGGGTGCGCTGGGAGACGCCGGACTCCCGGGCGATCTGGGCGATGGTCGTCTCGTCGTAGCCCTGCTCGGTGAACAGGCGCAGAGCCGTCTCAAGGATCTCTCGGGAGGCCAGCTGCCGTGTCCGGTCCCACAGCGTGGCCGGTGCAACCCTCGCCGTCTCGGCTTCCTGCTTCATGCGCCCAGGCTAACCCAGCACTGCCAGAGTGGCACCCACCCGTAGCTTGGCAGTCACTGCCAGCCTCGGTGGTGTTCACCGTGGGCGCCGGCGAAGGGGTCGGAGCCGCCATGACGGCCGCCAAGGGCGCCCTGCTGCCCCTCGTGCGGTCCCTCGCGCTCGAACTCGCCCCCCGCCGCATCCGCGTCAACGCCGTCAGCCCGGGACTGATCGACACCCCCGCCTACAGCAAGATGGGCGTCTCCCGGGAAACGATCGGCTCCTGGGCTCGGGGCGTCCCGCTCGGCCGCGTCGGTGCTCCCGCCGACGTCGCCGAAGCCGTGGCCTTCCTCGCCTCGGACGCCGCCGGCTACATCACCGGCGACAACCTCGTCGTCTCCGGGGGCATCGGCGTCCATGCCCGCCCCTGACGGACCATTCCGCACCCGGCTCCGACCGGGGACGTTCACCGGGAGCGTTCACCGGGGCCGGCGATCGGGCCATGGCCGCTGCGAGCCGCCGGCCCCGGTGGACGCCCTTCTCACCTTCGCCTAGGCCTCGGGCGGTTCGGCTTCCCAGAGGTCGGCGAACATCCGGTCCAGGTGTTCCTCGCCGATCGGGGGGACGGGCAGGGGGTGGGTGGCCTGGGTGCGGAAGCCGTCGAGGAGCAGGGCGAGGTAGCGGCGCCACAGGTCGGGGCGCAGGTCCGTGGTGGCGGGCAGGGCGCGGCAGAGCGGGCCGAGCAGGAACAGCAGGTCCATGGTGACCACGTCTCGCCGCATGGTGCCCTGGTCCTGGGCGCGGGCGATGAGGACGCCGACGGTGGTGGCGTGCCGGCGACTGATCTCGATCATGCCGGGGATGGTGGGGATGGCCTGGGTGACGAGGTCGTTGATGCCCCGGTCGGCGGCGACGAGTTCGAAGATGCGTCCGAAGTAGCGTTCGAGGGCGGTCCAGGCGTCCTCGGCGGCGAGGGCGTCCTCGCCGGCCCCGGCCAGGCTGGTGGCGGCGTCGGCGAACACTTCGCCGATCAGCGCCTCGCGGGTCGGGAAGTGGCGGTAGAGGGTGGCGTTGCCGACGCCGGCCTCCTTGGCGATCTGGTCCAACGGGACGTCGAGGCCGTGCCGGGAGAACATGCCGCGGGCGGCGGCGAGCAGCAGGTCGCGGTTGCGCTGGGCGTCGCGCCGGAGCCTTCCCGGGGGGTTTGCGCTGCTCGGTGCCATGTCCCGACCCTAGCAATCCCGGGGGCGGGTGGCCGGGCGGCGGTCAACTACCCTACGGAGGCGTTGATTCCGCAAGGGGTCCGCAGCGGCCCGCGAGGGGCCGCGGTGAGTCGAGGGGGCGGCCATGGCCGAAGTGGTGGAGTTGCGGTACTACCCGGTGAAGGGGTGTGCCGGGGTCGAGGTGGCGCAGGCGGAGCTGACTCCGGCGGGGCTGGCCCACGACCGGGCGTTCATGGTGGTGGACGAGGACGGGGTGTTCCGCTCCCAGCGCCGGGACCGACTGCTGGCCACGGTCCGCCCGACGGTCGGGGAGGACGGCCACCGGCTGACCCTCGACGCCCCGGGCGTGGAGCCGGTGACCGTCGCCGTGGACACCGAGGGCCCGCGCCGGGCGGTGCAGCTGTTCGGCGCCCCGTTCTTCGGGATCGACCAGGGCGAGGAGGTGGCCGGCTGGCTGTCCGGGGTGCTGGGGGTGCGCAGTCGGCTGGTCCGGGTGCCGCCGGAGCACGACCGGGTGACCGACGGGCTGATACCGGGCACGTCCGGCTACGCCGACAGCTGCGCGGTGCACCTGCTGTCCCGCGCGTCGCTGGATCGCTTCAACGCGCTGAGCGGCGGACTCCCGATGTCGGTGGACCGGTTCCGCCCGAACGTGGTGGTGGACGGCTGGGACGAGCCGCACACCGAGGATCTGGCCCGTCGGATCACCGTGGGCGGCGCCGAGTTGGGCTACGCCAAGCTCGCGATCCGCTGCGCGGTGACGCTGGTCGACCAGTCGACGGGCGCCAAGGCCGGTCCGGAGCCGCTGCGGACGCTGGCCGGCTACCGTCGGGCGGCGGTCGGCGGGGTCGCGTTCGGCAGCAAGTTCGCGGTGCTGCGGCCCGGCACGCTGCGGGTCGGGGACGAGCTGGCGGTGGACGCCTGGGGGCCGTCCGAGCTCTGAGGCCGGTCGCGGCGGGCCGCCGGGGCGGGCGCGGGAGCTACTGCGGGCATGCGGGCCGCCCCCCGGCGTTCCCCGGCCCCGGCGGCCCCGGCGGCCCCGGCGGAGAAGTGTGCCGGGGCCGGGGAAGGGTGGGGCGCGTTCAGGGGCGCGTTCAGCAGCCCTGGTCGATCAGCGAGAACGTGACGTAGTGGTCGCCGGTGTAGTAGTCCTCCCGGGTCGCCTCGCCGGTGATGATCCGGCGGGTGCCGCGGGTCGGAGCACCGGGCGTGATGACGGTGTACTCGTGGTAGTAGCCGTAGGACTGGCTGGGCAGGACGTGCTCCCTGTTCTGGAACACGACGCCGTCCTGGGAGTAGGGGAACGGCCCGTCGGTGGCGATCAGGTTGAGGGTGTCGGTCGCCTCGGGCGGGAGGGTGGACAGACACACCGTGCCGCTCACGTCGGCGTGCGCCTCGGTGGCGACGGCGACGGGCGCGAGGGTCATCAGGGCGACGGCGGTGACGGCGGCAGCGCGGGTCTTCCACGCGCGTAGAGTGCGGGTCATGTCCACCAGTGTGGCGAGCCACCGACAACTCCGGAAGCCCTGCGACGAACTATTAACCGGCGAGTAACTCACGTGCCTGACCAGCGACTTGAGCCGTATCCCGGCCCACCGCCGGGCCTCGCCGGCGCCGTCCACGAACCGCCCGGACACCCCATGGGTCGACCGCCATCGAACTAGCGACACGACCGCTGTCGGCCTCCTCACACCTTCCTCACGTTCGCTCCCCGCTCCAGTCGCGCCGCATAGAGTGACGGATCATGTCGGGCCGGAACGACCGCTGACGGGGTGGGCATGAACACGGGGACGAACACGAACAACACGAGCGCGCACCCGGGCAAGGGCGCGGGCGCGGGCACGCCGCTGACGGCCCGACAGCTGATCGGACTGCTGGTCGACCCGGGCGGCTTCCAGAGCTGGGACGAGCCGCCTGCCGGCCCACCCGCCGACCCCGGCTACCGCGCCTCGCTCGACCGGGCCCGCGCACGCACCGGCCTCGACGAGGCCGTCCTCACCGGTGTCGGTCTGGTCGGCGGGCGACCGGTGGCGCTGGTCGCCTCCGAGTTCGGCTTCCTCGGCGGCTCGATCGGCGTCGCCACCGCCGAGCGGATCACCCGCGCCGTCGAACGCGCCACCGCCGAACGGCTGCCGCTGCTCGCCCTGCCCGTCTCCGGCGGGACGCGCATGCAGGAGGGGTCGGCGGCCTTCCTGTGCATGCTGCGGATCACCGCCGCCGTCCAGGCGCACCGCGCGGCCGGCCTCCCCTATCTCACCTATCTACGGAACCCGACCATGGGCGGGGTCTTCGCCTCCTGGGGCACGCTCGGCCAGCTGGTGTTCGCCGAGCCGGGCGCCCGGCTCGGCTTCCTCGGCCCGCGCGTGTACGAGGAACTGCGCGGTGTGGAGCTGCCCCCGGACGTGCAGCGGGCGGAGACGCTCGCCGGGCGCGGCCTGGTGGACGCCGTCGTGCCGCCGCAGGAACTGCGCGAGCTGGTCCGCCGCACGCTCGCCGTCCTCGCCACCACCGCGCCCGCCCCGGGCAGCCCGGACCACCTCGGCACCGGCGCCGCCCCCGGCACCGACCCCAGTCCCAGTCCCAGTCCCGCCGAGCACCCCGACCCCAGTCCCAGTCCCGCCGAGCACCCCGACGCCTGGGACTCCGTCCGCCGCACCCGGCGCCCCGACCGCCCGGGCACCCGCGAGCTGCTGCGCCACACCGCCGAGGAACTGGTGCTGCTGGACGCCCCCGGCGGGCGGGACGGCGCGCTCGTCCGTGCCCTCGCCGTCCTCGGGGGCCGGCCGGTGCTGGTGGTCGGCCAGCAGCGGCAGACCCCGGAGCACGAACGCCCGTTCACCGCCGCCGACCTGCGGGCCGTCCGGCGCACCGCGCGGGTGGCGGAGCAACTGGGGCTGCCGCTGGTCACGGTGGTGGACACGGCCGGGGCCGAACTGTCCGCGCAGGCCGAACTGGACGGGATCGCGGTCGAGATCGCGCACTGCCTGACCACCCTGCTCGCGCTGCGCACGCCCGTCCTCGCGGTGCTGCTCGGCCAGGGCTCGGGCGGCGGCGCGCTGGCGCTGCTCCCGGCCGACCGGGTGATCGCCGCCGGACACGCCTGGCTGGCGCCGCTGCCGCCGGAGGGCGCGTCCGCGATCGTCCACCGGGACGGCGGGCACGCCGCCGAGCTGGCCCGTTCCCAGGGCATCGGCGCCGGCCACCTGAGGGAAGTCGGGCTGGTGGACGAGGTGGTCGAGGAACGGCCGGACGCGGCCGACGAGCCGGAGGCGTTCTGCGCGCGGCTCGGGCGGGCTATCGGTGCGGCGCTCGGCGGGCTGGCGGCCCTGCCGGAGCCGGACCGCCTCGCGGCGCGGGCCCGGCGCCACCGCCGGCTCGGCGACCTCCGCTGAACCCCGGCGGGCCCCGGCGATCTCCGCCGGGGCCCGCCGGTCTCTTCCGGTCTCTTCCGGTTTCTTCCGGTTTCTTCCGGGCACCCGACGGCCTTCTCCGGGCGCCCGGCGGGTGTGGCGCCGGTCTCAACGGGGGCGAGATCGTCTGTACCCAATGTGCCGACCGCAGACCGGCGGGTGACGGCCGGAACGACCTGAACGGTGAGTGCGCTCACACCGGATTGCGGTCCACGACGGGCGATAGTGGCAGCTTCCGGGCGGCTGCGCCCCACCTCGCCGACGAGGTGTCCGTGCAGGTCACAACCGGTCGGCGCGCTCCGCGCAGCCGACCCTTCGAATCCACGGCAGCCGCGCCCCGTACGACGGTGGGTCGTAACAAGGGGGTCTTGGCAGCAGCCGATCCGGCCTGGCAACAATGGCTCAGTCGTCAGCCGCACCGGCACCTGTCCCGCCGGTAGCGACTAACTGCCGAGTCACGCCCCACGAACCTTTTGGCCCCTGTCCGGCCATGATCCAAGGCGGGGTGTGACCCGGCCCAACCTGATTGAGGTCTTGTTCTTCATGCCCACTTTCAAGCTCCGTATGCGCACTTCCGCCGCGATTCTGGCCGGCGCCGCCGGTCTGACCGCCCTGGGCGCGGGTGTGCTGCCCGCCACCGCAAACGCCGCCACCCTCTCCCCGCAGGCCGTGGCCGCCCAGATCGTCCCGGCGAACCAGCTGGCCGCCTTCAGCCAGATCATCGCCCACGAGTCCAGCTGGAACGTGACCGCGACCAACCCCAGCTCGGGCGCGTACGGCCTGGCCCAGGCGCTGCCGGGCTCCAAGATGGCGACGCACGGCTCCGACTGGCAGACCAACGCGACCACCCAGATCAAGTGGGCGCTGGACTACATGAACTCCCGCTACGGCAGCCCGAACGCCGCCTGGAACTTCTGGCAGGCCAACCACTGGTACTAAGCCGACCGACTCGGCTGACCGTACTCCACCCGCATCCTGACCACTCCCCCCTCACCCCGGGGGTCGGACAGGGATCACCGGGGTGACCCCAGAGGGCTCGGGCCCGCGCGATCCGCGTGGCCCGGGCCCTCTCGTGGTTCGCGCGGCACGCCTCACGGTTCGCCCGGATCTCTCGGGGCTCACCGCGCCCTCGCGGTTCGCCCAGACCTCCCCCGGTTCCGTCTGGACGCCCGGGCGACGCCCGGGCGACGCCCGGGCGACACCCCGCCGCTCAGAGCTCGCCGGTGAGCCCGAGCAGTTCACGCATCCGCGCGTACTTGGCGGCCAACCGTTCGGCGGTCGCGGCGTCCAGCGCGGCCAGCCGGGCCGGGTCCGAGTTGTGGGCGAGGTCGGCGCGCTTGACCAGCAGCGCGCCGGGCGTGGCCAGGACGCGCGCGGTGTACGCCTCGGCCGGCTCGCCGGAGCGGCGGGTGAGCGCGTCCACGATCGTCTTGGTGGCCTCGGGCAGTGCGGCCCGCACCAGCCACTCCCGGCTCAGCCGGTCGTCCTCGACGGTGTCGTGCAGCCAGCCCGCCGCGATCTGGGCGTCGCTGCCGCCGCGCGCGGCCGTCCCGCGTGCGACCGCCGCGATGTGCTCGCCGTACGGGTGGCCGTTCTTGTCGACCTGCCCCTCGTGCGCGCGGCGGGCGATCGCCTCCACCTCGGCCAGGCTCAGGTACTCGGGCTCCATCGGCGCGTTCTCGGGCTCCATCGGCTCATCGTAGGCCCGTGATCCCCCCGTTCACGCTCACTGGTTTACTGCCCCGGGGCAGGAGACCCCCGGCCCACCCGGCAGACCGTCCGAGCGATCCGAGGAACCATGCCAGCCCTGCATCCCCTGCTGTCCGGATTCGCCCCGATCTGGGCGCTGACCGGCATCGGCTACCTGGTCGGCCGGACCGGGCTGCTCGGGCCGCACGCGGAGCCGGTGCTCAACCGGTTCGTCTTCCACGTGGCGATGCCGGCCTCGCTGTTCCTGATGATCGCCCGCACCCCGCTGGACCATTTCGCCAACCCCTCGATGCTCGCCTTCGCCGCCGGCACCACCGTTTCGATCGGCCTCGGGCTGCTCGTCGGGCGCCTGCTGTTCCGGCGCAAGCCCGGCGAGTTGGCGATCGGCGCGATGGCCTGCGGGTACGTCAACTCGGCCAACCTCGGCATCCCGGTGGCGATGCAGCTCCTCGGTGACGCCTCCTTCGTCGCACCGGTGGTGCTGTTCCAGATCCTGGTGGTCACGCCCGCGGTGCTGGCCGTCCTCGACGGCGGCGCGGCCGGCCGCCGGGCCCTGCTCACCCTGCCGCTGCGCAATCCCATCCTGCTGGCCACCGCACTCGGCGCCGCCGCCTCCGCCGGCGGGCTGCACCTGCCCGCCGAGCTGAACCGTTCCTGCGAACTGCTCGGCGGCGCCGGCGTGCCGACCGCCCTGGTCGCCCTCGGCATGTCGCTGCACAACCGCCCGCCGGCCACCGGGCATTCGCGCCACGCCGAGGTCGGACTGACCGTCGCGGTCAAGACCCTGATACAGCCGCTGATCGCCTTCGCGGTGGCCGGCCCGCTGCTCCACCTGTCCTCCCACCAACTGCTCACCGTGGTGCTCTTCTCCGCCCTGCCCACCGCGCAGAACGTCTACGTCTACGCCCGCGAGTACGGGCAGGGCACCGGGCTCGCCCGGGACTCGGTGCTCTGGTCGACCCTGGCGTCGATGGTGACCCTGTCGGCGATCAGCTGGTCCCTCGCCGGCTAGGGCGTGTGACGGCAACCCGTACACGGCACGACAGTTGTCCCCCGCGAGCCGTACAAAAGCGGGGAACCGGGGCCCCCGTCCGGCTCCCGGTGGAATGCTGGCGCCCATGAGCCAACCGGACCCCCGCTCCGCAGAGTTCCACCACTGTCCGTCCGTCGTCACGCTGCCGCAGACGGACGTGGACCACTACAACACCATTCCGCGCGGCGCCTTCCTGATCGAGCCGCGCCTGCGCTGCGACCTCGCCGGCGGGCACGGCGGCACCCATTCCGCGCTGGTCCAGGGCGTCGGCTTCGACCTGCACTGGGCGTCCTGGCCCGAGTACCTGGTCGAGGTGGGGCCGCGCTGTCCGGCCGTCGGCCCGTACGAGGGGCCGGAGCCGCCGCGCGACCCCAACATCTGCCTGCTGCGCGAGGACCACCCCGGGCCGCACTACGGCGAGACCTGGTTCTGACGCCCCGCCGGTCACTCCCCCCTGGCGGCGGCCACCACGCCGGCCATGGCCTCCAGGAAGCGTCGGGCCGTCGCCAGCTCCACCGGGTCGAACCGCCCCATCGCCGAGACCAAGTCGCCGATCAGCCCGCCGAAGAAGCCCTCCCCCAACTCCATCGCCCGTTCCTCGACCACCAGCCGGACCTTCCGCCGGTCCTGCGGATCGCGCTCGCGGCGGATCAGCCCGAGGCGTTCCAGCCGGTCCACCAGGCCGGTGGTGCCCGCCGAGTTCAACCGCAGCGCCTCCCCGAGCCGGCCCGGGGTGACCACCCGGCCGGCCCGGGAGGCGTCCAGCAGGTGGATCAGCGCCCGCAGATCGGTCGGGTGCAGACCGTTGCGGGCCGCGAACTCGGCCCCGAACAGGTCGAGTTCGACGGTCAGACCACGCAACAGGTGGACCAGCCGGATCGACTCCTCAACTTCGGACACCCTCTCGTCCTTCCTCCGGCACGCATGGGCCAGTATTCTCTCGTTCAGCGAGATACTTGTGCAACGAGTGATTCAGCGAGTGATTCCCTCACCACCGCGGAGGCCCATCATGTCCGCCCGCACCACGCACTCCCCCACCCGCACCGCCGCCTTCCTCGCCGCCTACGACGCGCTGCTGGCCCGCTGGCCCGTCCCGGTCGAGCGCCTCACCGTCCGAACGCCCCACGGCACCACCCGGATCAACGCCTGCGGCCCGGCCGACGGCCGCCCCCTCGTCCTGCTGCACGGCGGCGGCGCCACCTCCACCATGTGGTTCGCCAACGTCGCCGCGTGGACGGCCGCCGGGCACCGCGTCCTCGCCCCCGACCTCATCGGCGACCCCGGCCGCAGCGTCCACGACGGCGCCCCGGTCACCGACGTCCCCGGGCTGCTCGGCTGGCTGGACGCCGTCCTCGACCGACTCGACATCCCCCGGGCCGACTTCTGCGGACACTCCTACGGCGGCTGGATCGCCCTGGAGTACGCCCTGCACGCGCCCGCCCGGGTCGACCGGCTCGCCCTCCTCGACCCCACCCAGTGCTTCGCCGGCTTCCGCCCCGACTACCTCCTGCGCGCCGTGCCGCTCTTCCTCCCCCGCCGCACCGCCGACCGGGCCCGCTCCTACCTCGGCTGGGAGACCGGCGACGGCCCCCGCCCGGACCCCGGCTGGCGCGAGGTCTACGCCCTCGGATACGCCGACTTCCCCGCCACCCGCGTCATCACCGGCCCCCGCCCCGGCCCCGACCGGCTGCGCACCCTCACCACCCCGACCCTCGCCCTGTTCGCCGAACACAGCCGCACCCACCACGCCCCCCGGGTCGCCGAAGCCGCCCGCCGCGCCCTGCCCGAAGCGACGGTCGCCGTCCTGCCTGGCCTCTCGCACCACAACCTGCCCATGGCGGGCGCGGCGGAGGTCAACGCCCGGCTGACCGGATTCCTCGCCACCGCTCACGGCTGAAGCCCTGTCGGCCCGGATGCGCGGACGGCGGGACGCCCGGACGGCGGGGCACGGGGGTGAGGGCTCGGAGTCGTACGGGCCGCGACGGCCCGGCCGTCGCCACCTCGGCGGGCGAACACGCGGGGCTGACCCGGACCGTCCTGGAACAGCGCGCGGCACCCTCCCGGCGGGCACCCGGCTCCGGACCGCGATCAACGACCAGCCGGCCGATCCCCGGTCCTGAGCCGTCCCGCGCAAGCGCGGCGGGGGTCAGCGGCGGGGGTCAGTAGATGGCGGGGGGTCAGTAGATCAGGTACCCCGGGCGGTGCCCTTCGTCGTCGATCTCCCCGGTGGCCTGCGCCCGCAGCTTGCGGGACAGCTCCTCCAGGGCGCGGGAGGCCGCGACCTCCTCGCCGATCCTGGCGAGCGGGCGGTCGTCCGTGCTCTTCATCGACTCCCCGTGGCCGCGCAGGCCCGGCGCCCGCGCACCGGTCAGCCTGGCCTCGCACGCCGTGTGCACTCCGTCTTCCTCGAAGCTCAGCTCCACGTCCCACTGGTTGTGCATGCCACACCTCCTGGCAGCGGCCCCCTCGCGCCTGTCCGGACCGGCACGGACGGTGAGCCGTGGCGGCCGCTCACACCAGCGTGCGCCCGTCCGGCCCGTGGCGGCAAGCGCGGCCGCCCCGGGCCTGGCCCGCCCCCGCCCCCGGCGCCTCCCTCCCCGACTCTCCCGGCTCCGCCGCGTCCGCCGTCGCCGACCGGGCCCCGCCGCCGACCCGGCGGTACGCTGACGGAAGCGCGCCGCGACCGCGAACCCGGACCCGCCGGCGCGGCGCGGGCAGTGACAACCGGGTGGTCCCTCCGTGGCGGTCTTCCTCCTCGCCCTCGGCGCCGCCTGCTGCCTGGGCCTCGGCTTCGTCCTCCAGCAGCACGCGGCGCAGCGGGCGCCCCGTGCCGACCTGCTGCACTGGCGGCTGCTCCTGGATCTGATGCGGATGCCCGAGTGGCTGCTCGGCACCGGGTTCATGGTGTGCGGACTGATCCTCTCCGCGCTCGCCCTCAACCAGGGCGAGGTCTCGCTCGTCGAACCGCTGCTCGCGACCAACCTGCTGTTCGCCATGGCGCTCTCCCGGGTGCTGACCCGCCAGACCCTCGGCCGCTCGGGCTGGCTCGGGGTGCTGCTGCTCGGCCTCGGGGTGACGGCGTTCATCCTGGCCGGCCGACCCACCGGCGGCGGTGCGCCCGCCGGGGAACTGCGGCACTGGCTGGTGGTCGGCACGGTGGTCGGGCTGACCCTGCTGCTGGTCTCGCTGGCCCGGCGGCTGCCGCTGTTCGAGGAGGCCACCCTGCTGGCCCTCGCGGCCGGCCTGCTCTACGGCCTCCAGGACGCGCTGACCCGCACCACCACCCAGCGCCTCGACCACGGCGGGCTGGAGGCGGTGCTGCGCAGCTGGCAGCCGTACGCGGTGGTGGCGGCGGGCGTGGTCGGGCTGCTGCTGGTGCAGAGCGCCTTCGAGGCCGCACCGCTGCGGATGTCCCTGCCGGCGCTGACCGCCGCCCAGCCGCTGGCCGGGATCGCCTGCGCGGTCGGCTTCCTCGGCGACCGGCTGCGGGTGACACCGGGTGCGCTGGCCTGGGAGTCGGTCGGGCTGCTGGCCATCGTGGTCGGGGTGGTCGTGATCGGCCGCCATCCGGCGATGCCGGGCAGCGTCCGCGAAACCCTGGAGGGCGTCGGGGCGCCACCGGAGGACGAACGGCCCGAGGAAGGCCCCGGCAACCGTCCGGTGAACGGCCCCGGGAACGGTCCAACCGAGAATCCGAACGGCCCGGGGCGCGGCCCCGATGACGGCGCATAGTGCCTGTCCGGTAGTGCCTGTCCGGCGGATCTTGCCGGGGTGTGGTGCGCGGCCACCGAGCCCGGCCACCCGGCCGGCTACGGCGTCGGCACCCCGCACCAGGCGCTCCTCCTGACCGGCTACCTCCTGACCACCGTCGGCTCGCTGCTCGCGAGCGGCGACCGCCTGCTGCGCCGCCTCGGCCTGCTCACCGGCGCGGGCGCCGCGCTCTGTGCCCTGCCCTGGCGGCTCGCCTTCGTCTCCAGCTGGTGCGCCACGGCGGCCCTGGCCGGCCTGCTGCTCCCCCACTGGGCCGGGCGCCCGCCCGTCGACGGCCAGTGAACGGCGCCGGGTGGTGAACGGCGCTAGCCGGTCCACGTGAGGCGGGTGCCGAGGCGCCGGTTCGTCAGGCTCGACTCACCGGTGTCGGGCCGTAATTCGCTTGACCGGGCCACGGGTCGACGCTGCACTGTGGCGGGGCGCCACGAGCCGTGGTGCCGTCAACCAGGGGAGGCAGCGGTAGCGATGGAGATCCGTCCGACAACCGATCAGGACCTCGACGTCTTCGTCGACACGCTCCATGCCGCGTTCGGGCTCTTCCCGGAAACCCCGACCGAAGGCGGCGGGACCTGGTGGTCGGCGACCGAGATGGACCGCAACCTGCTCGCCGTGACGGCGGACGGGCGGCCCGTCGGCACCGCCGGTGCGTACTCCTTCGAGCTCACCCTGCCCGGTGCGGTCCTCGCCCCCACCAGCGGGGTGACCGGCGTCGGCGTCCTGCCCTCGCACCGACGCCAGGGCGTGCTCACCGCGATGATGCGGCACCAGCTCACCGAGTTCCGGGCCCGCGGGGAGTTCCTCTCCGTGCTGCTGGCCTCCGAGGCCGTGATCTACCGCAGGTTCGGCTACGGGCCGGCGACCTACACACAGCGGCTGACGGTGCCGCGCCACCGGGCCGCCTTCGCCCTCCCCCGGGCGCGCGGAACGGCCGACGCCCCTGCCGACACCCCGGCGGCCGGCTCGGACGCCGGCTCGATCGAGCTGCTGCGGCGTGCCGAGTGCGGCGAGATCCTGGAAGCGGTCTACGACCGGTACCGCCGCGCCCAGCCCGGCGCACTGTCCCGGCCGCACCGCTGGTGGGCCTTGGGCGCGGGGCGGCCCCCGGTCTCTTCGGTGCCGCGCTACGTCGCAGTCCACCGGGATGCCGACGGCGTCCCGGACGGCTACGCCAGTTACTCGCTCGGCGACGGCACCTTGACGGTCGACGAGACCATCGCCACCGACGACGCCGTCGCCACGGCGCTGGCCCGGTTCGCACTCGGACACGACCTGGTCTCCCAGGTCGTGTTCAAGCACGTTCCGTCCGACCACCCACTGCGCTGGCAGCTCGCGGACTTCAACGCCGGGGAGGGGAGCAGCACCACCGACTGGCTCTGGGTGCGGCTGCTGGACGTCCCGCGTGCGCTGACCTCGCGCGGCTGGTTCGCGGACGGCGAGCTCGTCCTCGACGTCGACGACCCGTTCCTGGGCGAGCACGGCCGCTATCTGCTGACCGTCCGGGACGGGAAGGCCGACTGCGTCCCGACGGACCGGGAGCCGGACCTGTCCCTGGACGTGAGCGACCTGGGCTCGGTCTACCTCGGCGGCACCACCCCGAGCACGCTCGTACGGGCCGGACACATCCGGGCGCACCGCCCTGGCGCGGCCGCGCTCGCCGACGCCCTCTTCCGCGCCGAGCGCTCCCCGCTCTGCCTGCACTGGTTCTGACCGCACGCTCGCCTCCCCTCTGGGACCCTGCAGGCGTTGAACAACGAGGCTTACGAGCGAACCGGGATCGGCTCGGGCCCAGGCTCCGGCTCGGGCTTCGCCTCGGGTTCGTGCTTCGGCTCGGGTTCGGGCTTCGCCTCGGGTTCGGGCTTCGCCTCGGCGGCGGTGCCCGTCCGGCCGCGCTGGCGGTCCATCTCGCGCCACTCCGGCCGCAACCCGGCCAGGTTGGTGGTGGCGAAGTAGAGGACGCCGCCCGCGACCAGGGTGGGTATCAGCCCGACGAGGCTCACCGCCGCGCCGGCCAGCAGACCGCCGAGGGGGATGCCGGCCCAGGCGAGGGAGTCTCCGAGGGCGTGGACGCGGCCGAGCAGGTGGCGGGGCACCCGCTCGAAGAGCACCGCGCCGAGGATCGGGTTGAGGAAGCCGCTGCCGAAGCCGCCGACCGCGAAGACCGTGAGCACCACCCACAGCGGCGCGTCGCACGCGAGCACCAGGAAGCGCGGCGCCCCGACGATCAGGAAGCCGGCGAAGAACACCGTCCGGCGGGGCAACCGGTGGGCGACGGTCGCCGCGATCAGGCTGCCGCCGACCGCCGTGATCCCCAGGGCGGTGCCGGTCAGCCCGATGACGGCCGGGCCGTTGCCGGACTCCCGCGCCCAGACCGGGACGAGGACCGTCATGAACCCGGCGTCGAGCAGATTGGTGATGCCGACCGTCACGGTCACTGCGAGCAGCAGCGGCTCGGACCGCAGGAAGGTGAAGCCCTCGCGGAACATCCGCCAGTAGCCTGCCGGTTCGGCCCCGGCGCCAGCCCCGGCCCCGTCCCCGGCGGCCGGCGCGGCAGCGGGCGCCGGGGCCGCCGCGCGCCCCATCCCGCGCGGCAGGGCGAAGGCGATGACGAGGGATCCCAGGGCGAAGGTGGCCGCGTTGAGCGCCAGCCCGGCCAGCGGGCCCATCAGCGCGACCAGCCCGCCGCCGACCGCCGGGCCGATCGTGGAGGCCAGCCGTTCGGTGACGCCGGAGAGGCCGGTGGCGCGCTCCATCGGCACCCTGACCCGGTCGGCGGCCTCCGGGACCATGACCGACTTGGCCAGATCCCCCGGCCCCCGCATCGCGCCGATCACCGCGACCATCGCCAGCAGCACCCCGAACGGCAGCAGTCCCAGGGCGTGCAGCAGCGGGATCAACCCGGCCGCGACGGCGCTCACCAAGTCCGTCGTCCAGGACACCACCCGCGGCCCGAGCCGGTCGACCAGCGGCCCGGTCAGCGCCTTGACTAACACGTACGGCGCCATCTCGGCGAAGGCGACCAGGCCCGTCATGGTGGCGCTGCCGGTGGTGGCCAGGACGAACCAGGGCAGGGCGATGGCCGAGACGCGCGTCCCGGTGATGGAGACGGCCATCGCGGAGAGCACCCCGACCAACGGCCGGAGGCTGCGCGCGGGCGCGTCGACGGCGGTGGTCATCGGGACTCCACCTCGCCGGTGTCAGTGCCCGTGTCAGTGCCCGTGTCGGTCTCGGCGTCGGTCTCGGCGTCGGCGTCGGTCTCTGCGTCGGTGCCAGCACTCGCATCGGGCAGCACGTGGACGACCACGGCGACCCGCTCGGTGCCCTCCGGGGCCGGCCCCGCCGCGTCCAGTGCACGGTAGCGCCGCACCACCGCGGACAGATCGGCGGCCAGTTGCTCGGCCTCCTCGGCGGTGAGCTGCAGCAGCACGTCACTGAGGCCGACCGCCTTGCGCCACTCCCGCGGCATCGTCTCGAAGGCGTCGATCGAGCGCTGTGCGGT
Organism: Kitasatospora sp. NPDC086801; assembly: GCF_044745805.1. Classification (NCBI taxonomy): domain Bacteria; kingdom Bacillati; phylum Actinomycetota; class Actinomycetes; order Kitasatosporales; family Streptomycetaceae; genus Kitasatospora; species Kitasatospora sp. NPDC086801. The sequence continues at coordinate 18,753 of NZ_JBIVAX010000014.1, read as the reverse complement.
CAGGGCGTGGGCGGTGAGGACGGACCGCAGGAAGCCGACGGCCGTGTCGGGCTCCTCGTCGGCCATCTCGTCGCCAGTCCAGACGGTGAACTTGTGGGCCGAACGCCACCACCGGTCGCGGGCGTTGCCGCGCTCGGGATCCTCCTCGACGAAGCCCGCGGCGGCGAGCTGGCGGAGGTGGTAGCTCGTCGCCCCGGAGTTGAGCCCCAGCTTCTCGGCGAGCCTGGTCGCCGTGGAGGGCCCGTCCTTGCGCAGCAGCCCGACCAGTTGCATGCGCACGGGGTGGGCCATCGCCCGCATGCCCTTGGCCGTGAGGACGATGTGTGGGTTGTCGCTGTGCATCCAGCCGCGTTCATCGGTCATGGCAGGAGCGTAGGACCGCAAAGACCTCTTTGCAAAGTGTTTTTTGCGAAGATGTCTTTGCGGTTGGCGCGGAGGTCACCGGCCGACGAGGCCGGCGGCCCGCGAAGGGACGCGGTCAGCCGTGCGCGACCACCAGCAGCAGCACCACCGTCAGCCCGCCGCCCGGCGTGGCCTCCACCGCCAACCGCCCACCCGCCGCCAGCACCAGGCTGTGCACGGCGGGCCCGACCGGCCCGTCGGCGCGCACGCCCGCGAGCAGCCACTCACGCGCCCCGGGCAGCTCGGACGACCCCCGGTCGGCCACCCGGATCTCCACCCGCCCGCGCGGTCGCGCCGCCCCGCTCAGCCCGGCCGCCCGCAGCGCCGTCGCGGTCGGCCCCGGCCCGCCCGCCACCTCGGCGCGGACCAGCACCCGCCCGCCGGGCGGGCTGCGCCGGATCGCGTGGTCGACCAGGCCCGCGAGCGCGGCCTCCAGCCGCCGGGCGTCCCCGGCCACCACCGGCAGCCCCGGCGCCAGCCGGGCCGTCACCGCCGCCGCCCGGCCGCCACCGCGCAGCACCCGGCGCACCGCCTCGGCCACCTGGACGTGCCGCGCCTGCGGTTCGCAGCCGGCCTGTCGGCCGGTCCACTCGACGCGCTCCAGTTCCGGCCGGGACAGCGCCCGGGGCCCGGCCATCCCGCCCGGTCGGAACGGTCCTGGCTCCTCGCCCACCAGCCCGCCGCCGGGGCCTCCCGGGCCCCCGAGGGCGCCGAGCGCCCTGGCCCCCGATGCGACATAGCCCCAGAGCTTCCCGCTTGCCATCGCCCTGCCCCTCGTGCATCGACGGCGGCCGTCATCAGTGCCGCGGCCGACCGGCGAGGGCCGCTTCCCAGACCCTGCTGTCAGCCTGCGCCTCACTCGTCCGGGTGACAATCGGGCTCCGGGACGCGAACCGGGCGCCGCCCCCCGCCGGTCGGCCGGTCCCACACCCGCCGACCGGCGGGGCAGGCCCGAGCACCGGCCCCTCCGGGCCCGCGCCGCGGCGCCGCCGAAACCCAGGGCCGGCCTTCGGACTCCCCTCGTCCACCCGGAGGGCCGCCGCCCGGGCGGGAGTTCGAGGACCCGTCCAGGGCGTGTCCCATCATGCGCGTCGGATCAGCGCGCGGCGTCGGGCGCCCGGCCGAAGCCTGGGGGCGGATGTCTGGGGGCGGACGTCTGGGGGCACCTCCCGGCCACCAGGCCGGGGGAGCGTCGCACGCCCGGCGGGAATCGCGCCCGGCGGGAATGACGAAACCCGCCCTAGACTGGCCCCATGCCCCGGCTCAACGACCAGGTGCGGGAACTGCTCCAGGAGTTCGCCGACCTGATCAACATCACCGGCGGGGACGCCTTCCGGGCGCGTGCCTACGAGAAGGCCGCCCGGGCGGTGGGCGGCCACTCCGAGGACGTCGCCGATCTGGACGCCAAGGGCCTGCAGCAGATCCCCGGCGTCGGGAAGTCCACCGCCGAGAAGGTCGCCGAGTACCTCGCCACCGGGCGGATCACCGCTCTGGAGGCCCTGCGTGCCAAGGTCCCGTCCGGGGTGCGGGAGATGACGGCCGTGCCCGGCGTCGGCCCCAAGCGCGCCCTCGCCCTCTACCGCGACCTGGGCATCGCCTCCGTCGACGACCTGGCCGAGGCGGTCCGCTCCGACCGGCTGTCCGGCGTGGCGGGCTTCGGCGAGCGCAGCGGCGAGAAGATCCTGCACGGCATCGAGTTGCTGCGGCGGTCCGGCGGCCGCACGCTGCTCGACGCGGCCACCGAACTGGCCGAGCAACTCGTCGCCGCGCTGTCCGCCGTGCCCGGCTGCACCCGTTGCGCGTACGCGGGGTCGCTGCGCCGGATGCGTGAGACGGTGGGCGACGTCGACGTGCTGGCGACCGCCGCCGACTCCGCCCCGCTGATGGCCGCGCTCACCGGACTCCCGTACGTGGCCGAGGTGATCGCGAGCGGTCCGACCAAGACCTCGGTGCGCACCACCGGGGGCGTGCAGGTGGACCTGCGGGTCGTCCCGGAGGAGGACTGGGGCGCGGCGCTCGTCTACTTCACCGGGTCGAAGGCGCACAACATCAAGCTGCGCACGATGGCCGTCCGGGCCGGGCTGAAGCTCTCGGAGTACGGCCTGTTCCGGATCGCCGACGCGGGGAAGGACGACGCGGGCGGGGACGACGCGGGCGGGGACGGCGCGGGCGGGGACGGCGCCAAGGTGGCGTCCGCGACCGAGGACGAGGTGTACGCGGCGCTCGGCCTGCCCTGGATCGCGCCGCCGCTGCGCGAGGACCGGGGCGAGATCGAGGCCGCCCTGCGCGGCGAACTCCCGGACCTGGTCCAGGAGTCGGACCTGCGCGGAGACCTGCACACGCACACCGACCTGACCGACGGCCTGGCCACCCTGGAGGAGATGGTCGACACCGCGGCCGCCCGCGGCTACTCCTACTACGCCGTCACCGACCACGCGCCCGACCTGGTGATGCAGCGGATGACGGACGAGAAGATGCTCGCCCAGCGCGAGCGGCTGCGCCGACTCGCCGACCGGCACCGGAAGCTGCGCCTCCTGCACGGCACCGAGCTGAACATCGGCCCGGACGGCGGGGTGGACTGGCCGCCCGAGTTCCTGGCCGGCTTCGACGTCTGCGTGGCCTCCGTGCACTCGCACTTCACCGCCGACCGGGCCGCCCAGACCCGCCGCCTGATCCGCGCCTGCGAGAATCCGTACGTGCACGTCATCGGCCACCTCACCACCCGGAGGATCGGCCGCCGCGGCCCGATCGACGTCGACCTGGACGCGGTGTTCGCGGCCGCCGCGCGCACCGGCACCGCGATCGAGATCAACGGTTCCCCGCAGCGGCTCGACCTGCGCGACGAGGACGTCCTGCGGGCGAAGCGGCACGGCGTCCGCTTCGCGATCGACAGCGACGCCCACGCGACCGGGCAACTCGGCTACCCGCGCTTCGGCATCGGTACGGCGCAGCGCGGCTGGCTCACCGCCGAGGACGTGATCAACACCTGGCCCTGGCAGCGGCTGAAGCGCTTCCTCCGCAAGGACGCACTGCGGCCGGCTTGACCCCGCCGCTGAGCACGCGGCCCGGTGGGCGGCCCCGCGCACGAGGCCGCCCACCACGAGGTCACCGCGACATCGGCCCGACGTCAGCCCGAGGACGGCCCGGGGCCAGCCCGGGGTCAGCCCGGGGTCAGCCCGAGGTCACCGCTCCGCGAACGAGGCCCCCGGCGTGGCCAGCACCCGGGCCGCGCTGCGGTGCCCGAGGCCGGCCGCCAGGCGCAGGTCCCCGGTCTCCAGGAAACCGGCCAGGAATCCCGCCGCGAAGGCGTCCCCCGCCCCGGTGAGGTCGCGCACCTCGCTCACCGGCGGCACGGGCACCGTGAACAGCGCGTCCCCGGGCACGTCGACGGTGGTCGCCTCGGCGCCCGCCTTGGTGACCACGGCGGTCGCCGCCAGCCGGACGCGCTCCGGCCCCGGCAGCCCGCCCACCAGCAGGCCGAGGTACTCCGCCTCGGACCGGTTGGCGAACACGAAGGTCGGCGCCAACTCGGCCAGCAGGGCGAGGAAGCGATCCCGCCCGTACTGCTCCAGCATGCCGGTGGAGGAGGCGTCCACCGAGGTGGTGCCGCCCGCCAGCCGGACCCGCGCCAGCGCGTCCAGCGCGGAGCGGCCGACCGGATCGCCGTCGAAGGAGTAGGCGGGCACGTGCAGGTGGGTCAGGCCGGCCAGCCACTCGTCCGGCACCCGGTCCAGCAGCTTGGCCGCGCCTCGGTCGGGCAGCATGGTCCGTTCGCCGGCCTGGTCGATGAGGACGACGATGCTGCCGGTCTGGCCGCGCCGGGCGACCCGTACGTCCACGCCGTGGCCGGTCAGTTCGGCGACGATGCCGTCCCCGACCGGGTCGGCGCCGACGCAGCCGATGAAGCGGGCCGGGTACTGACCGGCGGCGAAGCTCGCGACGTTCGCCGCGCTGCCGCCGCGCCGCCGGAAGACCTGGGCGCTGGAGTCGGTGCCGTGCCGGAGCGGGCCGTCGACCCAGACGACGATGTCCTCGACGAGGTCGCCGAGCACCCCCAGCACGGGTCAGGCCCCGCTGCGGGCGGCGGCCGCCAGCGCGGTCGCGATCCGGCCGCCGAGCCGGACGTTGCCCCGGTAGACCTCGACGTTGACCTCCAGGCTGCGGCCCTGGGTGTCGCGCTGGATGTGGTCGAGCAGGAACGGCGTGGAGGCGTTGCCGGTGACGCCCTGGCGCTCGGCCTCGGCCCAGGCGCGGGCGAGGATGCCGTCGAGCTCCTCCGGCGGCAGCTGCTTGGCGGGGTCCACCGGGTTGGCGATCAGGACGGCCTGCGGCAGGTCGAGGCCGTCGCGGGCGTCGATGAGCCGCGCGGCCTCCTCGGGCGACTCGACGCTGTAGTTGATCTCGTGGCCGGAGTCGGTGACGTAGAAGCCGGGGTACTTGCGGGTGCGGTAGCCGATGACCGGGATGTTGAAGGTCTCGAAGCGCTCCAGGGTGGCCCGGATGTCGAGGATCGACTTCACGCCCGCGCTGATCACGGTGACCGGCGTGGCGGCCAGGGTGGTCAGGTCGGCCGACTCGTCGAAGCTCTCGGAGGCGCCGAAGTGGACGCCGCCGAGGCCGCCGGTGGAGAAGACCCGGATACCCGCCCGGTGGGCGAGGAAGGCGGTGGCGGCGACGGTGGTGCCGCCGTGGCGGCCGAGCGCGGCGACCACCGGCAGGTCCCGCAGGCTCACCTTGTCCAGGCCGTCCGTCGCGGACAGTTCGGTGATCTGCTCGGTGCTCAGACCGACCGTGGGGACGCCCGCGTGCACGCCGATGGTCGCCGGGACGACGCCCGCCTCGCGCAGTTGCTTCTCGGCCTCCAGCGCGACGGCCAGGTTGCGGGGGCGCGGCAGGCCGTGGGTGAAGATGGTCGACTCCAGCGCGACCACGGGCCGGCCGTCGGCCACGGCCCGCGCGACCTCCGCGGAGACGTGGATGGCCCGCGCGGGACGGGTGGCCGGCGCGGAGCTGGTGGCCGGCGCGGAGCCGGCGGCCTCGGGGGTGCTGGTGGGCAGTCCGGTCATGATGCGAGCTCCCTGTGAGATGCCACTGCGATGGGGCAACGTGCGCTCAGCGTATGGACGGTTCGCATCGGGATCCAGAATGAGTCCTGGGGCTTCCGATAGGCCTGAGACTATGGGTTCGCCTAGGCTTGGGCCATGGGCTTCACCTTGCGTCAACTCGAGGTCTTCCTCACCGTCGCCGAGACACTGCACTTCGGGCGGGCCGCCGAACGGCTGCACATCTCCCAGCCGACGGTCAGCCAGGAGGTCGCCCGGCTGGAGCGGACCGTCGGCGTCGAGCTGTTCGACCGCAGCCGCCGCTCGGTGGCCCTGACCGAGGCCGGCGAGGTGATGGCCGCCGAGAGCGCCCGGCTGCTCGGGCAGGCCGAGACCCTGCTGGCCCGGGTGCGGCTGCACGAGGAGTCCCGGCTGGGGACGGCCCGGATCGTCGCCTCCCCCAGCGTGGTCAACCGGCTGCTGCCCGCCGTGGTCAGCCGCGCCGAACAGGAGCTGCCCGCGCTCACCACCGCCGAGGTGGCCGTCGACACCGGCCAGGTCTCCACCACGCTGGCCGCCGAACTCGCCGACATCGGCCTCGGCCGCTTCCTCGACGAGGTGGCCGGCTACCGGCTGGAGCGGATCGCCGACGAGCCGGTGCGGGTCGCCCTCGGCCGCGACCACCCGCTGGCCGGCCGGACCAGCGTGCGGCTCGGCGAACTGCGCGACCTGCCACTGCTGCTGTGGCCGCGCGAACAGCACCCGCGCTACTACGACCACGTGCTCGGCCTGTGCGCGGAACACGGCGTCGACCCGCCGGTGCTGGTCAGCCCGCCCCGGATCGTCGGCTCCCGGCTCTACCTGCTCGCCCGCAACCGCGCGTTCTCGCTGGTGCCCGGCTCGATGACCGGCCACCTCACCGAGGACGTGGCCACCGTCCGGCTGGACGGCCGGGCCACCCTGCCGCTGGAGATGCAGTGGCGGCTGGACGACCGCCGACCCCGGCTGGCCGCCCTGCGCGACCTGATCCGGCAGGAGGCGGCGGCCCTGGAGGGCGGCTAGGACGTTTCATCATTCCCGCCAGGCGCGCGACGCGCATGATGAAGCACGCCCTGGGCACGCTCCTGCCGGATCTCGCCGGGCACCCGCAGCGGTCCCCGGAACGAGTCCTTGACGCTGGCATGCCACCGTCGAAAGGATGCCCGGACCGCCCACCCGGCCCGCGGCAGCGCCCGCCGGCCGCCCGACCCCTGGGGACCAGCCTTGGCCGTCCGCCCGCTGCTTCGCCGCGCCGCCCGCCTCCTCGGCGCCGCCGCCCTGACCCTCGCCGGCACCCTCACCGCCGCCGCCCCCGCCCACGCCGACTTCGGCACCGACTACCACGACCCGGTCACCGCCACCCGGCCGCTCACCCGCCCCGACACCCGCTCCTGCACCGTCGAGGTGATGCACGACCAGCAGTTCCGCAACGGCTACGGCAACCCGCCCGACACCCCGTACACCACCACCCTCACCCCGCCCGCCGACTGCGCCGGGCCCTGGTCGGCGGTCGTCCTGGACCTCCACGGGCAGGTCGCCGGGCGGCAGTTCGACCGCATCTTCAGCGCCCGCGTCGGCGGCGTCCAGGTACTGCTCTCCTCCACCCCCGAGCCGTCCCAGGACGGCATCGAATGGAAGCTGGAGCGCGATCTCACCCGCTACGCCCCGCTGTTCGCCGCCGGCCCGCAGCCGTTCTCCCTCGACCTCGCCAACGTCACCGACGCCACCTACACCGGCGTCTTCACCATCAGCGCCAGCGTCACCTTCTACACCGCGAACGACCGCCGGCCCGCCCCCCGCGCCGCCGACCGGCTGCTCACCACCGGGCCGTTCGCACTCACCCAGGCCGCCCCCGCCGCCACCCGCGAGCTCACCTTCCCGCAGAACCTCGAACGCCTCACCGCCGAGGTCTACACCCGGGGCGGCGGCGCCTGCGAGGAGTTCGCGTACGCCTCCGCGCCCGACGCCTTCGTCAGCGCCAACCCGGGCCTCGGTGCCTGCGGCAAGGGCCCGTTCCGCGAACTGCGGCTCACCGTCGACGGGCGGACGGCCGGCGCGGTCTGGCCCTACCCCGTCATCTACACCGGCGGGTGGGACCCGCTGCTCTGGCGGCCCGTCCCCGGCGTCTTCGCCTTCGACCTGCCCGCCTACCGGCTCGACCTCACCCCCTACGTCGGCCTGCTGCTCGACGGCCGGCCGCACACCGTCGGCATCGCGGTGAACGCCGCCGAGGCGCAGAGCAACGACACCTGGACCGGCCAGATCAACCTCTTCGCCGACGTCGACCACGGCGCCGCCCGCACCACCGGGCAGCTCACCGACCACCAGGTCGCCCCCGAGGCCGCCGTCGACACCCGGCTCACCGACCACGGCGCCGGCAGCGGCGACTGGACCGTCACCGCCGGCCGGCACGACCGCGCCCGCGGCTGGGTCCAGACCTCGCACGGCCGGATCACCACCGAGGTCCGCGACGACCTCGCCTTCCGCTCCGCCCAGCAGCTGCGCGACAGCGGCAACGACGTGACCCTGCACAACCGCACCGACCTCACCCGCACCACCGCCACCTGGGGCGGCGGCCCGCACCGCACCACCACCGTGCGCGAGGGCGAACCGCTGGACGTCACCTACCGGGTCACCCGCGACGCCGCCGGCAACACCGACCAGCGGACCGCCATGGACCTCGGCTACCACCGCGAGACCACCGCGGCCACCGGCGGGCACGTCACCGAGCGCTCGACCGTCGACCACACCCTGCGCCCCACCGCCCGCCGCCACGACGGCGACTCCACCGTCCGCACCGGCACCAGCACCGAGGACTACCGGAGCACCGGGCCCGACGGGCCTTACCACCGCACGCTCTCCTTCGTCGACGGCTGGCCGAAGCCGTAGCGCAGCGGGAAGGCCGTAGCGGCGCCCCGAACCTCCCGGTTCGCGAAATCCGTCCGATTTCAGGCGGTTGACCCCTGGTGCACACGGCGTGGGAAGCGCATGATGGGAGGTGGACCTGCGAGGCAGCTGAAGGAGTTCGACCGCAGGAGGCAGTGGTGACAGATCGAGACGGATCAGGGTCTGCCGCTGGAACTACCTCGGTCGACGATCGAACTGCCGGCCGGAGGACGAGAAGTCCGGAGGCCACCCCCGCCCCGCAGGTTCCCCGCGTCCACGGAGCGCCCCCTCGGCTCCGTGGACGCATCCGTCCCTCCAGCGTCCGTCACCGGGGCGCTCGTCACTGCGGCACCGGGTAGCCCATCTCCCAGGCGTGGACGGCGATGCCGACCCGGTTCGCCACCCCGAGCTTGCGCTGGACGCTCGCGACGTGCGTCTTCACCGTCCCCGGCGAGATGAACAGCTCGGCGGCGATGTCCGCGTTCGTCCGGCCCGCCGCCACGTGACCGGCGATCTCCACCTCCCGCTCGGTCAGCGGCACCACCGGCGCCGAACGGGGCTCCGGGCGGCGCGGCGCCGTCACCTGCCGCAGCAGCCGGACCGTGACCGACGGACTGATCAGGCTCTCCCCGTCCGCCGCCGCCCGCACCGCCTCGGCGAGCAGCGACGGCCCCGAGCGCTTCAGCAGGAACCCGGACGCCCCGTGCCGCAGCGCCGGGTACACGTACTCGTCCAGGTCGAAGGTGGTCAGCACCACCACCCGCACCGGCTCCGCCACCCCCGGCCCGGCCAGCCGGCGGGTCAGCTCCAGCCCGTCCATCCGCGGCATCCGGATGTCCACCAGCGCGACGTCCGGCCGCAGTTCGACCGCCAGTTCCAGCGCGGCCAGCCCGTCGGCGGCCTCCCCCACCACCTCGATGTCCGGCTGCGCCGCCAGGATCCGCCGGACACCGCGCCGGACGGACTCCTGGTCGTCCGCGATCAGCGTACGGATGGTCCGCGGGCACTCACCGTTCGCACTCGTCACGGCAGGCAGTCTGCCACGCCCGGCCGGGCCGCCGGCCCCGCCCGTCTCCAGCGCGGCCCGGCGGGCGGGAAGTTCACGTCGTGGGTCCGGCGCGGTTCACCGACGCGCGGTGAGGCTGGCGGCCATGAACGCTCCCAGTGGACATCCCCCCGTCAGCCGGCGCGGGATCCTGGCCGGCGCCACCGGACTCGGTCTCGGCGGCGCCGTCTCCCTCTCCGGCATCGCGGCCACGCCCGCCGCCGCCTCCCCGCTGCTGCTGGAGCGGCCGGACCGCTCCGGCGCCCCGCGCGTCGCCGGCCTGCACCTCCAGTTCGGCTCGGACGCCTCGCGCGAGGTCGTGGTCTCCTGGCACACCACCGCCTCGGTCGGCAACCCCCGTGTCCTGTACGGCACTTCGCACGGCGGCTTCGGCCGCAGCGTGCAGGCCGACACCAGCACCTACCGGGACGCCAAGTCCGGCACCGAGGTCCGGATCCACCACGCCCGGCTGACCGGCCTGCACCCCGACACGGACTACGTGTACGCCGCCGTCCACGACGGCGCCACCCCGGAACTCGGCACCGTCCGCACCGCCCCGCGCGGCCGGGCCGCCTTCACCTTCACCAGCTTCGGCGACCAGGGCACCCCCACCCTCGGCAAGCAGACCGCGAACGGCTACGCCAACGACAACCTGGGCAGCCCCGCCGCCGGCGACACCACCGCCGGAGTCGAGCGGATCGCCCCGCTGTTCCACCTCGTCAACGGGGACCTCTGCTACGCCAACCTCGCCACCGACCGGGTCCGCACCTGGTCCGACTGGTTCGAGAACAACACCCGCTCCGCCCGCCACCGCCCCTGGATGCCCGCCGCCGGCAACCACGAGAACGAACGCGGCAACGGCCCGACCGGCTACGGCGCCTACCAGGCCTACTTCGACCTCCCGCCGTCCGGCTCCGACGACGAACTGCACGGCCTCTGGTACGCGTTCACCGCCGGCGCGGTCCGCGTCATCAGCCTCAACAACGACGACGTCGCCTACCAGGACGCCGGCGACGGCTACGTCCACGGCTACTCCGGCGGCGCCCAGCAGCGCTGGCTGGAGCGGGAGTTGGCCGCCGCCAACGCGAACCCCGAGATCGACTGGATCGTGGTCTGCATGCACCAGGTCGTCATCTCCACCGCCGACAAGTTCAACGGCGCCGACCTCGGCATCCGCGAGACCTGGGTGCCGCTGTTCGACAAGTACGGCGTCGACCTGGTGGTCTGCGGCCACGAACACCACTACGAGCGCTCGCACCCGATCCGCGGCCAGCAGCAGACCGACACCCGCACCCCCATCCCGGTCGCCACCGACACCGAGACCATCGACACCACCCGGGGCACCGTCCACCTGGTGATCGGCGGCGGCGGCACCTCCGCCCCCTCCAACCACCTCTTCTTCGAGCCCGCCAAGGCCCGCGTCATCACCGGCGTCGGCGCCGTCGACCCGGCCACCGGCAAGCGGCCCCCGCAGTACGTGATCGAGGACGCGCCCTGGTCCGCGTTCCGCGACGCCGACAACCCGTACGGCTTCGCCGCCTTCGAGGTCGACCCGGGCGAGCGCGGTGGCCGGACCACCATCGACGTCACCTACTACTCCGTCAGCGGCCCGTACGGAGACCTCGTCCCCGTCGACCGCTTCACCCTCACCCGCCCGCGCGGCGCCCGCGGCGGCGGCCGGGGGCGCTGACCCCGGCACCCGGGGCGCGTGGTGCCGGCCCGGACCGACCCCCGGGCCGGCGCTACCGCCCCGGCAGCGTGCACACCACCCGCCACCCCGACGGGGCCTGCGGACCGGCGTCCAGGGTGCCGCCGTGGGCGGCGGCCCGGGCGGTCAGGCCGGCCAGGCCGGTGCCGCCGGAGCCGGGGCGGCGGCGCAGCAGCGGCACGCGGCTGCGGGACGGGCCGCCGGTGTCGCTGACCGTCACCTCGACGGAATCCCGCGGGCCGGGGGCCACCCGGACGGCGACCCCGGTCGTGCCCGGGGCGTGGCGGCGGACGTTGGTGAGGGCCTCCAGGACGACGGCGTACGCGGTCGCCTGCGCCTCGGCGGGGAGCAGGCCGACCGTGCCGGGGGTGAGGTCGAGGGTGGCGTGCGGGCCGCCCGTCGTGCCGAACCTGGCCACCAGGTCGGGGAGTTCGGCCAGGCCGAGGGGGCGCGTGGTGCCCACGGCCGACCGGTCGTCCCGCAGCGCGCCGACCATCTCGTCCATCGAGTCGAGCGCCCGCAGGCCCGCCTCCTCCAGACGGCGCAGCAGTGCGCCGGTCTCCTCCGGCTCCTGGCCGGGGAGTTGGCCCGCCTGGGCCTCCAGCACGATGCCGGTGATCTCGTGGGCGACGAAGTCGTGCAGGCCGCGGGCCACTTCGAGCCGCTGCTCGCGCCGGGCCCGGGCCACCGCACGCTCCCGGCGGGCGTCGAGGACCCGCAGGTAGAGGCCCGCCCCGGCGACACCGAGCGTCGGCAGCAGGGACAGCAGCACGGCGATCACCGGGCCGGCCACGGCGCCCTGCGGTGTCCGGAGGGCGAAGCGCAACGGCAGCAGCACCGCCGCGAGCCCGACCAGGGCGCTGACCGGGCCGGCCCAGCGGTCGGGCAGTCGGCGGACGGCCCGGAAGAGCAGCCCGAGCAGGGCGAGCCACTCGAAGGGCAGCCAGAACGCGGGCAGCCGGTAGGGCCCCGGGTAGCACAGGTCGAGCAGCAGCGAGAGCCCGGCCGCCGCCACCGCCGCCGGCCCGAGCGTGACCCGACCGCCCCGCCAGGGCAGCAGCGCCGCCACGGCCGTGAGCGCCGCCACCGCCGCGACCAGCAGGGCCGCGCCACGGGCATCCGGGTGCGCCAGCCCGACGGGTGCCAGCAGGAGGAGAGCGGCGAGGGCGGCGGCCGGTCGACGGAACCGGGCGGCGGCGAACGGACGGCCGAACCCGGCGGCGGCGGCCGGGGGCGGGGATTCGGTATGCACGGACCCGAGCCTAGGTCCTGCCCGGCCGCTCTCCCGGGGGAGGTGGGCTCCTCCCCGAGGCGGAGTCCGGCGGCAGGAGACTCCCCTCCACAGCGGGAGGTCCGCCGCCGCGCCCGGGGCGAGAGTGGTGGGCACCGGAGATTTCCCCGTCGAGAAGGACGAACCCGCCGTGAACCGTCGCCCCGCCGTCGCCGCGGCCGCCCTCTGCCTGCTGGCGACCATCGCCGCCACCGCACCCGCGACCGCCGTCGGCACCGACCCCGCGGCCGCGACCGCGACTGCGACCGCCGCCACCGACGGCACCGGGCCGGTACGGCTGCACGGCTCCGGCGGGACGGTCCTGACCGCCGCCTTCCACGGCTTCGAAGGTGACCCGGTCCGCTTCGAGTTGGACGCCCGAGCGGGCGTCAACGCCGATCCGGGGACGACCAGCGGGCACTTCCACGTCACCCACGTCCACACCGACGGCCGGCTGGTGGCCGACTTCGAGGGGGACATCACCTGTCTGGCCGTGGGCGGCCGGGAGGCGATCGCGACCGGCGTGGTCACCAAGGGCGAGGCGCCGTGGTTCCCGGGCCGGCCGTTGATCGGGCAGCAGGTCGCGCTCTCGGTGGAGGACGACGGGCGGCGCGGGGACCGGCTCGGCTGGGTCTGGGGCATGTTCGGCGCGCCGGTCTCGGACTGCCAGGGCACGGTACCGTTCATCCGCACGACCGGTGGTGACTTCACCGTGCGCGGCTGACCACCGCCCGGCCCGGGGCCTCCCGGGGCCCGGGCGGGTGGCACCGCCCGGCGCCACCCGCCCGCCCGAACGCGCCGCACGCACCGCACGCGCCGAACACCTGAACGCGCCGAACTCCCTGGAGGCCCACCCGATGCCCGTCGACCGCCCGACCGCGTCCCGCACCGTCGAAGCGGCCGCGCCCGGGCCATCCGAACGGGGAGCGGGGTTCACCGGCCGCACCGGGGAGGGCCGGTGAACCCCGCTCCCGACCGTCGCCCCGCCGACGGCGCCGGAAAGGTCGGCCACCCCGACTACGGCCGACTCGCCGCCGTCGGCCCGTACTTCGCGCTCGACACCCCTGCCACGCCCGGCGCGGGGCCACCCCCGGGCTTCCGGCCGCTGCCGGAGCTGTACGGCACCGGGCCGGACGCGCCGCTCGCCCGGCGGATCCGGGTGGTGGCGCAGCGGCTCGGCACCGCCGAACCCCGGGTCGCCGCGTCGATCCTGCACCTCGGACTGGCCGCCCGCTTCTGGTCGGTGGGGCTCGGGGCGGCCGTCCTGCTCGGTACGGTCCCGACGCTGGAGCGTGCCTGGGTGCGAATCCCGGAGCAGGGGCCGCTCGACCTCTGGACGCCGCCGGAGCCGCCGCTCCCCGCTCCGCTCCCGCTCGCCGACCGGCTGTACGAGGCCGTCCTGATGGGCCAGTTGGAGCCGCTGGCGGGGGCGGTGCGGTCCGCCGTCCCGCTCTCCGCCCGGCTGCTGTCGGGCAACGCCGCCTCCGCCCTGGCCGGCACCCTGCGGGTCCTGGACGCCCACGCGCCGGGCCCCGCCCGGGCGTTGGCGGCGGAGCTGCTCGCCCGCCCGCCGCTGGCCGGCACCGGGACACTGCGGACCGGCCCGCGCGGCGCCGCCTTCCGGCGGACGAGCTGCTGCCTGTACTACCGGGTGGGGCCGAGCGCCGGGGTCTGCGGCGACTGCTGCTTCACCCGGCCGCCCGCACCGAGGCGAAGCTGACACCGGAGCCAATACATCCAGGAGTAAAGGTCATATCCGGACCACCTCCCAGTCGGCCGCCGACGACGGCACCGCCGCCCGTTCCACCGCCGGGTCGGCGAGCAGGCCGCGGGCCAGCGAACCGACCGGGAAGGCCGGGGTCGAGGCCGCCAGCACCCGCCCCTCGCCGGTGACCAGCACGGCCTCGCCGGGCAGCGCGCGCAGCGGCGGCACCAGCAACCGCTCCAGCCCGGCCAGCGGGACGTCCCCCGCGACCACGCCGACGAAGCCCGCGCCCGGGGCCGTCACCGGCCGGGCGCAGCACAGCACGTAGCGGTCGGCGCAGAGCAGGTCGACCTGCGGCCCGGCGACCACCGCCCGCCCCTCGTCCCGGGGCCCGGCGAACCACGGCAGCGCCCGGTAGTCGTAGAACTCGGCGTCCGCCGGATCGAGGGCCAGGCGCAGCCGCCGCTCCCCGGCGCCGCGCGCGCCGCGGTACCACCACTCGACGTGCAGTTCGGCGTCGGCGAGCGCGCCCGGGGCGGCGACCGCGCCGCAGCCGAAGTAGTGCGAGCCGGGCCGGTGCAGCTGGCCCCGTACCGGCCCGCGCAGGGCGGCGAGTTCGGCCGCGGCAGGCCTGCGCCCGGCGGCCGCGGCCCTGGTCCAGCAGTCGGCGGCGGCCGCCCGCAGGCCGTCCAGTTCGGCAAGCACCGACTCGACGGCGGCGGCGACGCTCCGGGCGCAGGCGCCGGCGGTGGCGGACGCGCCGGCGGGAGCGGACGGGGCGACGGTGGCAGGCAGGGCGAGTGTGGTGGTCATGACAGCTCCGGCGAGGGCGGGATTCCAGGTGCGGCGGGGACGACGGGGGCGGGACGACGGGGGCGGGACGACGGGGGCGGCGCGGGCGGCCCCGGTCAGCCGTCGTCCGTCAGCTGGAGGTGCCCCCGCACCAGGTGGTGCACGCAGGCGACGGTGTGCACCTCGGCGGCGGCCCGGGCGCCGGCCGCGTCGCCGGCCAGGACGGCGACCAGGATCTCCCGGTGCTGCTCGGCGAACCGTTCCTGGTCGGGGCCGTGCGGTGCGGGCAGCCAGAGCAGCGGGCCGAGTTCGGCCTGGAGCCGGACGGCGAGCTGGGTGAGGCGCACGGACTGGGCGGCGACGGCGAGTTCGATGTGGAAGCGGGCGTCGGCGCGGCGCTGCTCGGCGGGCCCGGCGGCGTCGCGCAGGTCGTGCACCAGCCGGGTGAGCCGGGGGGCGAGGTCGGCGGGGGCGCGTTCAGCGGCGAGCCGGGCGGCGGTGCCGGAGACGGCCAGTTCCTCGTCTCCGAGGTCGCGCAGGTCGACGGTGGCGAGGTCGCGCAGCCGGGCGAGTTGGAGGCGTTCGGAGCCCTCGGCGGGGGTGCGGACGAAGCTGCCGCCGTTGCGGCCGCGCCGGGTCTCGATCAGGTCGGCCTCGCGGAGCAGGGCGAGTGCCTCGCGGATGGTGCCGTTGGCGACGCCGAGTTGGTCGGCGAGGTCGTTCTCGCTGGGCAGTTGGTCCCCGTCGGCGACCAGGCCGAGGGCGATCGCCTCGGTGATCCGGCGGGCCACGGCGTCGGCGCGGCCGAGGTCGGTCAGCGGCGCGAGGACGGCGCTGAGCAGCGGGGTCGCGCTCCCGATGGTCGCCACACCGGCCCCCTCCTCGATCACCGTCGGACTGGGTGTTTCCGGCAGGGTACCTCCCGGTCGGGCGCGCACCCTTGCCGCTAGAAATCCGATCTCGTATGTTTTCCCGCAATCCCGGCCCGGGGATCACCCCCGGAAGCCCTCGCACGTCACGCCACGTTCCCAGGAGCAGGAGCAGGTCATGACCGATGCCAGCGCACGTGCCACCTCCCCGACCGACCCCCTCCCGCCTCAGGGCCCCGGCGCCGACACCGACACCGACACCGACACCGAACGGCTGGCCGCCCTCGGCTACACCTCCGAGTTCAAACGCGACATGAGCCTCTGGGCGAACTTCTCCCTCGGCTTCACCTATCTCTCCCCGGTCGTCGGCGTGTACACACTCTTCGCCTCCTCCCTCGCGACCGCCGGCCCGCCGATGGTGTGGAGCTTCCTGATCGCCGGGGTCGGCCAGTTGCTGGTGGCCCTGGTCTTCAGCGAAGTGGTCGCCCAGTTCCCGGTGGCGGGCGGGGTGTACCCGTGGGCGCGCCGGCTCTGGGGCCGCACCTGGGGCTGGCTGACCGGCTGGGTGTACCTGCTGGCGCTGATGTCCACCATCGCGGCGGTCTCGTACGGCGCCGGCCCCTACGTGGCCGCGCTGCTGGGCGTCGAACCGAGCACGGCGACGACCGTCTGGTGCGCGCTCGGCCTGCTGCTGCTCGCCACCGTGATCAACCTGGGCGGCACCAAGGTGCTGTCGGCCGCGGCCGTGTTCGGCTTCGCCGCCGAACTGCTGGGCGCCCTGGCGGTCGGTGCCTGGCTGCTGCTGACCCACCGCTACCACGGCCTCGGCGTGGTCTTCGACCGCTTCGGCGCGGGCGACGGCGGCTCGTACACCGACGCCTTCCTGGCCGCCGGGCTGATCGCGGTCTTCCTCTTCTTCGGCTTCGAAGCATGCGGCGACGTCGCCGAGGAGGTGCCGAACCCCGGTCGACAGATCCCCAAGTCGATGCGGCGCACCCTCTACGTCGGCGGCGCGGCGGCGATCGGCGTCAGCCTGGCGCTGGTGATGTCGATCCAGGACATCGGCGCGGTGGTCTCCGGCGACGACAAGGACCCGGTGGCCTCGGTGCTGCACGACGCGTTCGGCGCCACCGGCGCCCGGGTGGTGATCGGCGTGGTGCTGATCTCCTTCCTGTCCTGCGTGCTGAGCCTCCAGGCGGCGGCGAGCCGGCTGGCGTACTCCTTCGCCCGGGACCGGATGATCGTGGGCAGCCGGCTGCTCGCCACCGTCTCGGACCGCCTGCGGGTGCCGCCGTACGCGCTGCTGCTCGCGGCGGCGCTGCCGGGCGTGATCATCGTCGGCGCCTCGGCACTCTCCGAAGGCGCCCTGACGAAGATCATCTCCTTCTCCAGCATCGGCATCTACCTGGCCTTCCAGATGGTGGTGCTGGCCGCCCTGCGCGCCCGGCTGCGCGGCTGGCGCCCGAGCGGGGACTTCCGGCTCGGCCGCTGGGGCCTGGCGGTGAACCTCGGCGCGCTGGTGTACGGGCTCGCCGCGATCGTCAACATCTGCTGGGGACGCACCCCGGACGCCGTCTGGTACGACGACTACCTCGTACTGCTCTCGGCCGTGGTGGTGCTCGCGGCCGGCGGGCTCTACCTGCTGCTGGCCCGCCCGCACCTGCGCAGCGACGCCCCGTCCGGCGACGCGACGGCCCTCACCGGGGACGCCCGATGACCCTCCCCCTCGAAGGAATCCTCGTCGCCGACTTCGGCCGCGTCCTCGCCGCGCCCTACCTGACCATGCTGCTCGCCGACCTCGGCGCCGACGTGATCAAGGTCGAGCAGCCGGGCGGCGGGGACGACACCCGCTCCTGGGGCCCGCCGCACGCCCAGGGCGAGGCCACCTACTTCCTCTCCGTCAACCGCAACAAGCGCTCCCTCACCCTCGACCTGCGCGACCCGACCGACCACGCCCGCGCCGTCGAACTCGTGCGCCGCGCCGATGTGCTGGTGGAGAACTTCCGCCCCGGCACGATGGACCGCCACGGCCTCGGCCCCCAGCACTCGCAGGCCCTCAACCCCCGGCTCGTCTACTGCTCCATCACCGGTTTCGGCTCCGGCGCCGGCGCCGAACTGCCCGGCTACGACCTGCTGGTGCAGGCGGTCGGCGGCCTGATGTCGGTGACCGGCCCGGCCCCGGGCGAGCCGGTGAGGACGGGCGTCGCCCTGGTGGACGTCCTCACCGGGCTGCACGCGGCGGTCGGCGTGCTGGCGGCGCTGCGCGAACGGGAGGCCACCGGCCAGGGCCAGCTGGTGGAGCTGAACCTGCTCTCCACCCTGCTGTCCGGCCTGGTCAACCAGTCCGCCGGCTACACCCTGGCCGGGGCGGTGCCCGGCATCCTCGGCAACCGCCACCCGTCCATCGCCCCGTACGAGGTCTTCACCGCCGCCGACGGCCCGCTGGTCGTCGCGGTCGGCAACGACCGGCAGTTCGCCGCCCTCTGCCGGGGTCTGGAGGCACCCGGCCTCGCCACCGACCCCCGGTTCGCCACCAACACCGACCGGGTCGCACACGTGGACGCGCTCGCCGCCGCGCTCACCGCCCGGCTCGAACGCCGCACCGCCGCCGAGTGGTCCGCCGTGCTCACCCCGCTCGGCGTGCCCTGCGGCCCGGTCAACGACCTGGCCGGCGCCTTCGCCCTCGCCGACTCCCTCGGCCTCGCCCCCCGGGCCACCCTGCCCGGCCCGGACGGCCGCCCGCTCGACCTGGTCGCCAACCCCATCGGCCTCTCCCGCACCCCGCCCCGCTACCGGCTGCCCCCGCCCCGGCTCGGCGAGCACACCGCCGAACTCACCGCCTGGCTGGACGACGCGAACCCCGGAGGCACGCCATGAGCCCGGAGCCGGTCCTGACCTAGGGGACTATCACGATCTAGGTGTACGACACCCGGTTGGACTAGGTGTTGATCTTGCTGTCTGGCGTGGGCCGGGTGGCCTACGCCCGTCCGGCTGA